>DASXWX010000062.1:0-3116 GCA_036503395.1 Candidatus Limnocylindrales bacterium | reverse complement strand
CCCGAAGTCCATGACGCAGATCGCGACGGCGTGGCCGTCGACCCGGCCGAGTCCCCAGACCGCCGCGTCACGGAGGCCGGTCGAGGAGCGAGCGGCCGCAACGCGCTCCGGATATGGCTTCTGGTCGACGAAACCGAGGGGGTCGACCGACTGGAGCCCGGCGTCGCGCTCCTCCCACGAGCCCGGGTCGAGCAGGTGTGCCAGCCGCGCGTCGGCCGAGAGCCGGAAGTGGTGGCCGCACGTCGGGCAGACACGGAGCGCCTTGTCGAGCTGCTTGTTGAACAGCATCTCCCCGCACGACGGGCACTTCGTCCACAGGTCCGGTGGGTATGACTCCCGACGAGATCGGAACGAGGGGAGCTTGATCGGCACGACGGAACCCTACGCGAGAGGGGCTCGCCGCGTCGCCTCGAACCGACGGTTCGAGCGCCTCGCGACATCGCGGCGACCGGCACGGACGGCACGCGCGGCACGGCTCATCGCCGGTTGCCGGCCATGGGCTCGACGGCGGGCCACCACCAGCGCGGCGCCCGCGATCGAGACCGCCGCGGAGGCCATGGCCCCACCGATCAACAGCTCGCGTCCGCGAAGGAGCTCCCGACGCCGAACGCGACCCCCGAGCCCGATATCCGCGGCGTCGGCCGGGTCGAAGGCGGGGTCCCAGCCGACGTTCGCGGGGAGCTTCTCGGCATGAGCCGACCGTCCGGGCTGTGCGACGAGTGCGGCGGCGGCATCGGCGAGCCGGACGGCGAGCCGCTCCTCGAACCGGAACGAGGGGTGGACGCGCACGAGGCCGCGCCGCAGATGGCGGATGGCGCGGCGGACCTCGGGGTCGATCGCGGCGGAGGCGGGCGCGTCGAGGGCGCGCCGATCGGCAGCCGCCAGCAGTGCGTCGAGGTAGCGGTCGGTTCGGAGTGCCTCGATCTCCTCGGCCTCGCGCGGCCGGCCGATCCGGACGGCACCGTTCACGGAATTCGGTCGCCCCCGCGATCGCCGGTGAGATCTCGAGCGACGCTCCGGAGCGCGCGATGGATCAGCACGCGGACCGCGCCGTCGGTCTTGCCGAGCACGGCGGCGATCTCCGGCGTCGTCATCTCGTGGAGGAATCGCAGCGTGACCGCGCGCCGGCGGTCGTCGGGCAGGCGGGCGACGGCGGCCCAGGCCGCGTTCGCGTCCTCACGCCGTGCGGCGTCGTCGTCGACGGCCGCGCCGTCGGCAAGCTCGGACGATGCCGATCCTGTCCGGCCGTCGAGCGAGAGCGCGGGATGGCGGCGTCGCCGTCGCCGTTCGTTGGCGACCACGTTCCGCGCGATCCGGAACAGCCAGACCCGGAACGTCGACGCGTCGGGGCCGTCGCGCCCGTCGCGGGCCCGCTCCTCGAACCGCGGCAGCGCCACGAGCGCACGCAGGAACGTGGCCTCGGTGGCGTCTTCGGCGGCGTGGTGGTCCCGGAGCTCGTACAAGGCGAACGCAAACACCTGGGCGACGTACTTCCGATAGAGGGCGTCGAACTCGCGCGGGTCGCGGCGGGCTGCCTCGACGAGCGACCGATCGAGGTCGAGCCGGCGAACGGACGCGGTCGTTCGCTCCCTCGGTCTTCTCAACACCCCTCCGGCCATTCCGTTACACCCCGACACCGAGCCGGACGCGCGTCACCTCGCCGACGAGGAGCGTCCGTTCGGTGACGGTGCGGCCGCCGCCGGTCGCGCCGCCCCCGATCACGAGGCCGCCGCTGAGCGCGTCGACGCCGAGGCCGTGGTCGCTGATGGTCGTCCCGTCGGGCAGGTCGATTCGGATCTCGCGGCCGGTCGTGACCTGCCGGTCGGTCCAGTCGGCGACGTCGAACCAGCCCGCGCGGAGGGCCTCGATCCGGGGCTCGACGCGGAGCAGGAAGGCATCGAGCAGACGCGCCGGCTCGAGCGGTCGACCATTGGAGGCGGCGAGCAGGCTCGTCATCGAGGCCGCGATCGCCTCCGGAAAGTCCACCTCGGCCCAGTCGGCGTTGAGCCCGATCCCCACGACCAGACGTGGATCCGAGCCGGCAAGGTCGACGCCCTCCGACAGGACGCCGCCCAGCTTGCGGACGCCGCCTCCGGATTCCGCCGCCTCCACGACCAGATCGTTCGGCCACTTGAGCCGGATCGCCCGATCGGGCAGTCCCGCAGCCTCCTCGGCGGCGTCGGCCATCGCCAGCGAGACCGCGGCGGGGATCCGCCACGCCCGGTCCGGTGCGATCCACGCCGGGCGGAACCCGAACGACAGCAGGAGCGCAGCACCGCGCGGTGCGTGCCAGGTTCGACCGGCACGGCCACGCCCGTCCGTCTGCTCGTCGGCGAGGGCGAGACACACCTCGGGCGTTCCGTCAGCGAGCCATCCGGCGACCACGTCGTTCGTCGAGCCGACCGAGTCGAAGCGCTCCTGGCGCGAGAAGAAGGCGGCTCGTTCGACGCCGACGGTCATCCCGCGGCGAGGACCTCGTCCGTGGTGCCGTCGGACGTCGCCTCGGCGGAGGCCTCGTCGAGCGTCGGCTCGGGCCGGTCGATCTCGAAGGCCGCATGGAGCGCCCGGATGGCGGTCTCGACGTCCGCCTCGGCGATCACGCAGGTGATCCGGATCTCGGACGTCGTGATCATCTCGATGTTCACGCCGGCATCGGCCAGGGTCCGAAACATCCGGGCCGCATAGCCCGGCGCGTTGTGGATCCCGGCCCCCACGATGCTCACCTTGGCGACGGCTGAGTCGGTCGTCAGCTCGCGGAAGCCGAGATCCCGGACGACCGGTTCGAGGATCCGCTTCGCTCGCGCGAGCTCCACCGCGGGAATCGAGAACGACAGGTCCGTCGCGCCGTGATGGCCGACGTTCTGGACGATCATGTCGACGTTGATCCCGGCGTCGGCGAGCGGCTGGAAGACGGCCGCGGCCACGCCCGGCCGGTCCGGCACCTCGACGAGCGTCACCTTGGCCACGTTGCGGTCGTGGGCGAGCCCGCGAACCTTGTTGCGCTGCTCCACGTGTGGATCCTCCGCGATGAGCGTGCCCGGAGCTTCCTCGAACGAGCTGCGGACCTCGATCTCGACACCGTTGACCCAGCCGAGCTCGACGGCCCGGACCTGCAT
>DASXWX010000061.1:0-2739 GCA_036503395.1 Candidatus Limnocylindrales bacterium | reverse complement strand
CGGCGACCACGACCCAGTGCGCGGGCCCCTCGCGGCGTTCGATGATCTCCCGGCCACCGAGCGCCGCCACCTCCGCCGCCGACCCCACGAGGTCGGACGTCGCGAGGTCGAGGTGCATCCGATCCTTGAGCGCCTTCGGCTCAGGCACCTCATGGAGGATCAGCCCATGCCGCCGGCCCTCGGGATCCTCGAGGCCGACGAACTGACCAAGCCGCCACCGCCGCTCGAGGCCGAGCATCGCCGACCAGAACGGCGCGAGCGCTTCCGCATCCGCGCAGTCGAGCAGGACGTGGGCGATCGCGAGGCTGCCGCGGTCCCTGCCCCGCGCCGGATGATCGGCGCCTAGCGCCACGCGGAGCGGGCCGCGTCGGGGTAGAGCCGGACCCGCCGGTAGGGCTCGCGCCCGCGGGAGCGCGAGACGACGTTCGCCCGTTCGGCCATCTGATGCTGGAGCCGGCGGATGTAGGCGTTCTGGGGCGAGAGCTCGACGGGATCGGAGCCGTGGAGGACGAGCCCGATCGCCTCCTCGGTCTCACGCAGGGCCGCCTCCCGCGGGTCGACCTCGAGGCTGAAGATCGAGGTGAGCGAGGCCTGCATCTGGACGATCGTGTTGGCCTTGAGGACGTAGACGGGGATGCCGCGCTCCTCGGCCTCGCGGATCGGACCCGACTTCTGGCGGTACTCGCTCCGGAGCGTCATGACGACGTCGGTCTCGTCGACGTCGTGGGCGACGATCACCGGCAGCTGCAGTTCGCGGATCGCCTGCTCCAGCCGCTTGCGGCTGATCCCGTGGGGCAGGACGCGAAGCGTCGGCAGCGACTCGGCCGACGAGAGCCGGATGGCGTCGCCGTCGTCCTCGCGGCTCGCCTCCCGGACGCGGTCGGCCAGCGCCTCGTCCTCGGCTTCGAGCGCGTCCGCGTTCGCGGGTCGCGTGCCCTCTTCCTCGGCCAGCGAGTTCATCGCCCTCGTCGCCTGGTCCCGCCACGCGCGCTGTCGATCGAGCTCCCGCTGGTCGCGAGCGCGGGCGTCCTGGGCGGCCGCGGCGCCGGCGCCGTTCGTCCGCTCGAGTGGACCGCGATCGGCGATCTCCCCCGCGACGAACGGGCGTTCCTCGGGCGCGACCGCGGCCACCGACCCGCGCGGCCCCTCGCGGCCGCTCCCGGACGTCGTCCGGGCCGGGCGCCACGAGCCGCCACCGCCGGGCCGATAGCCCGGCCGAAGCCCGCCCCGCTCGCCCCCGACGTTCCGGTAGCCCGCGGTGTCGCCACGCCACGCGGGCTCGGTCCGCCAGCCGCCGCCGCTCCCCACGAGACCGTTGAAACGGTCGGCGGTTGCCAGCTGTTCGCGCGCCGAGGGCCGCGGCCGGGCCTGCGAGCGGTGAACGCCTTCCTCGTCCCGCCAGCGCGTCTCGGGCGGGACCGCGTCGCCGCGCAGCAATGCGTCGACGGTCTCGGCGACGTCGGCGTGGACCATGACCCGATCGCGATCCTGGATCTCGACGACGACGTCGAACGTCGGCGGTGCCTTGCGCTCGAGGACGCTCTTCTGCGATCGGCGCCTGCGGGCCTCCTCGTCGCCGAGGGTCACGCTCTGGATCCCGCCGATCAGATCGGACAGCGTCGGGTTGAGCATGAGGTTGTCAAGGTTGTTGCCGTGGGCCGTGCCGATCAGCTGGACGCCGCGTTCGGCGATCGTCCGAGCGGCCTGCGCCTCGAGCTCGGTCCCGATCTCGTCGATCACGATGATCTGGGGCATGTGGTTCTCGACCGCCTCGATCATCACCTCGTGCTGGAGCGACGGCGTCCGGACCTGCATCCGGCGGGCCTTGCCGATCGCCGGGTGAGGAATGTCCCCGTCGCCCGCGATCTCGTTGCTCGTGTCCACCACGACGACGCGCTTGCCGAAGTCGTCGGCAAGCACGCGCGCGGCCTCGCGGAGCATCGTGGTCTTGCCGATCCCGGGCCGGCCCATGATCAGGATCGACTTCCCGCTCTCGACGAAGTCCTCGATGATCGCGATGGTCCCGAAGACGGCCCGGCCGATCCGGCAGGTCAGGCCGACGATCTTCCCGTTCCGGTTTCGGATGGCGCTGATGCGGTGGAGCGTGCGTTCGATCCCGGCCCGGTTGTCGTCGCCGAACGTGCCGATGTGCTCGACCACGTAGTCGATGTCGGCATCGACGATCTCGCGCTCGAGCAGGGTCGCCTCGCCGTCGGGGAAGCGCGCCTCGGGTCGCCGGCCGAGGTCCATGACGACCTCGATCAGGTCGTCCCTGTGCTCGAGGGCGTGGACGGCGGCCACCACCTCCGGCGGCAGCGCCGCGAGGAGCACGTCGAGGTCGTCGGTGGATTCGCGTCGCCGTTCGACTGGGCTCACGCGTCCCTCCGTTCGCTCGGGCAGTGCCATCTCGACCGCCCTACCTGACGCCCGCCGGCACCAGGGCCGGCTCGGCGACGCGGACGAGCGTCTCCTTCATGAGGAGCGTGACGGTGGCGGCGGTCTCGAAGCCCTCGTCCTCGAGCCTCCGGTCGATCGGCGACTCGTACGTCCGCACCGGCGCGACGACCGCTCGTTCGTGTCCGCCCGACCGGGCACCCTTCTCGAGCCTCGCGCAGATCTCGCCGAGCGCGAACCGGGCGAGCGCGCCGCCGTCCGCACCCGGTCGGACGATGAGCTTGAGGTAATGGGGCTGGTCCTCCTTCGCGACGCCGAGCTGGACGAACGCGTCGAGCTGCGTTC
>DASXWX010000060.1:0-2942 GCA_036503395.1 Candidatus Limnocylindrales bacterium | reverse complement strand
GTCCTCCTGGAGATCCAGGCCGGGTGAACGTCTCGCGCGACGGCGAGGCCGTCCGCGTCGAGGGTGCCGCCTACGTCCTCTCGCTGAGACCCGACCGACCGTTCGTCGAGCTCTCGGAGCTCGACGGCGAGGCTCGCGCTCTCGCCCGGCTCAACCCGATCGGAGCCGTCGACACTGTCGACGGGCTCGATGCGACCGTCCGCATCGGCGAGCCGCGCGTCGACCGCCGCGATCGGGACATCCTGATCGAGCTGCCGGTCGAAAGCCGCGCCTGGCGCTCGAAACGGGCGATCGTCCGCTGCGCCGACGACGAGGTCGGTCTGTCGGTGGCGGTCGCCCGAGACGGGCGAGCTCGGCTGTCCGACGTTCGCCTGCTGGGCGGCTGGTACCCGACGGATCGTCGCTGGCCGGCCGCCTGGTACCGGAGCCGGATCGAAGCGCGGTCGCTGGTGCCGGCGGCCCCCGCGGACCCGTCGCGGATCGCGCTCGACCCCAACGAGGGTGTCCGCTTCGGCGTATCGGGTGGGGGCCAGCCCGGACGCGGATCATGGTTCCTGACGCCGCCGCCGTTCGTCCTGGCCTTCTCACCGCTCGCCGCCGACGCCCGCGATCGCATTCCCGAGGGGCCGTGGACGAGCGTGGCCGTCCGGTCGGCTCTCGCCGGCGCGACGTTCTCGGAGCTCGCCTACGAACCCGTCGACGGGGGGTTCCATCTCCGCCTCGCCTACGACGGGATGACGGACGTCGTCGGCGAGTGGCGGTCGCCTGAGGTCGTGGTCGGGTTCGCGGCCGCAAATCCATACGCGGCGATCGCGAGGGAGACCGAACGGCTGCGCGCGAGCGGGCTCGCGCGTGCGTCGTCGGTCCAGCACGCCCCCGCCTGGTGGCGGCAGCCGATCTTCTGCGGCTGGGGCGCGCAGTCGGCGCTGGCGCGAGCCGCCGGTCGACCCGCGGCCGCCGGACTCCGTTCGTCTCGGGCCGACTACGACCAATTCCTCGAGACCCTCGAGGGCCACGCCATCGTCCCCGGCACGATCGTGATCGACGACCGCTGGCAGTCGCGGTATGGGCTCGCCGATCCGGACCCCGATCGCTGGCCGGACCTCGCCGGGTGGATCGCGGAGCGGCACGAACGCGCGCAGCGCGTCCTGCTGTGGTGGAAGGCCTGGGATGCCGACGGAGTGCCGGCGGAGTGGTGCATCCGGACGTCCGACGATCGCCCTGTCGCCGCCGACCCGTCGCACCCCGACTATCGCCGCTTCCTGGCCGCCGAGATCGGCCGGGTCGTCGGGCCGCCGCCCGAAGGGCTCGGCGCCGACGGGCTCAAGCTCGACTTCACGGCGCAGACGCCGTCGGCGCCCGGGCTCGTCCACCACGGACCCGAATGGGGCGTCGGCCTGCTCCACCGGCTGCTGGCCACGATCCACGACGCGGCCAAGGCGACCCGACCCGACGCGATGGTCGTCGCCCACGCCCCGAACCCGCTCTTCGCCGACGTCGCCGACGCCGTCCGGCTCAACGACCTCCTTCGCCTCGACGACCCCGAGCCGCTCGTGCCGATCGTGGCCCAGGCCCGGCACCGGGCCGCGATCGCCCGCGCGGCCTGCCCGGAGCTCCTGATCGAGACCGACGACTGGGCGATGCCCAGCCTCGCCGAGTGGCGGGCGTATCTCGCGGTGAAGCCGGAGCTCGGAATCCCGTCGCTCTACTACGCCGACCGGGTCGACCCGTCGGGAGAGGCGCTGGAAGACGCGGACTACGAGGCCGTCGCCGCGACGTGGCGGACCTGGCGCGCGCGGCAAGGGCTGCCGGATCCCGGCCGTCCGACGGCACAAGCGGGGGTCGCGCGATGACGGGCGTCCGCCGCGTCCTCGCTCTCGACATCGGTGGCACGAAGCTCGCCGCGGCGGTCGTCGACGCGACCGGGAGTGTCTCGGGCTTTCGCACGGTCCCCGCGGACCGCGCATCGGGACCGGACGAGATGATCGAGCGTCACCTGGCGCTCGCCCGCGAGGTCGTCGCCGATGCGGCGGACGACGACTGGGATTCGATCGAAGTGGTCGGCATCGGCGTCGGCGGACCCCTCGATCCCGAGCGAGGGATCGTCCAGTCACCACCGAACCTGCCGGGCTGGGACACGATTCCGCTCGCCGAGATCGTGGCGCGGGCCTTCGACCGTCCCGTGTACGTCGAGAACGACGCGACCGCGGCGGCCCTCGCCGAGGCATGGTGGGGGAGCGGTCGCGGCTGCGGGACGTTCGTGTATCTGACGATCTCGACCGGGATCGGCGGCGGGATCGTCGTCGACGGTCGCGTCCTGCGAGGGGCGAACGGCAACGCCGGCGAGCTCGGCCACATCAGCGTCGACTATCGCGGCTGGCCATGCCCGGGCTGCGGGCGGCGCGGCTGCCTCGAGGCGTTCGCGTCCGGCACGAACATCGCCCGGCGTGCACGGGAGGCGGTCACCGAGGCGGTCGCGGGCGGACAGGCGGGCCGGGCGACAATCCTCGTCGGTCTCGCCGGGACGCCGGACCGTATCGATGCCGTCCACGTGGCCGCCGCGGCTGCGGCCGGCGATCCGCTCGCGGCCGAGATCTGGGACGCGACCACGGATGTCCTCGGCGCGGGCCTCGCCACGATCCTCGACGTGTTCAATCCCGACCGGATCGCGCTCGGCGGCGGCGTGACCCGCGCGGGCGACCTGCTCCTCGGACCGGTCCGGCGAGCCGCGTTGGCCGCTGCGTTGCCACCAGCCGCCGCCGCCGCGGAGATCGTTCTCGCCGAGCTCGGCGACCGGGTCGGCGTCGCCGGCGCGGCCGCGATCGCGCTCGAACGAAGCGGGTCGGAGTGGCAGGAGCCGTCGGCGAGATGAGCGAGGGCGAGACGCCCGGTGTGAAGCGGACGCCGGAGGCTGCGATGGAGGCCGAGCTCGGTCGCCACCT
>DASXWX010000059.1:0-4185 GCA_036503395.1 Candidatus Limnocylindrales bacterium | reverse complement strand
CTCGGGCTCGTCGGCCTCGTCGGCTTCCTCCTGTTCTGGGAGATCGGCAGCCGGACGGGCTTCGTCGACACGTTCTTCTTCAGCAGGCCGAGCTCGATCGTGGCAGCGGGAATCAACGAGGTCCAGCTGCCGCGCTTCTGGACCGACGTCGAGGTCAGCGCCTTCGAGTTCATCACGGGCTACGCCCTGGCGGTCGCCCTCGGCGTTCCGCTCGGCATCATCTTCGGCTGGTATCGCCGGCTGTCGTACATGGCCGACCCGTGGCTCAACCTCTTCAACTCGCTGCCGCGCATCGCCCTCCTGCCGCTGCTCGTGCTGTGGCTGGGTCTCGGCGTCGAGTCGAAGGTGGCGGTCGTGTTCCTCGGCGCCTTCTTCTCGCTCGTCATCCCGACCGTGCAGGGCGTCCGGACGGTCGATCGGCGGCTGCTCGACGTCGCCCAGAGCTTCGGCGCGTCACAGCGACGGATCTTCACCTCGGTCGTCGCGCCGTCGACCGTCCCGTTCATCGCCACCGGCCTCCGGCTCGGCCTCGGTCGGGCCCTCATCGGCGTCGTGGTCGGCGAGCTCTACGCCCAGACGCAGGGCCTGGGCGTCATGATCTTCAAGGCGAGCAACAACATCCAGCCGGACCGGATGTTCTTCGCGATCATCCTGCTGACCGCGACCGGGATCATCGGCGTCGAAGCCCTTCGCCGGGTCGAGCGTTGGTTCGACCGCTGGCGGCCGAGCCTCGAGGAGGCCACCTGATGCTGAGCGAGGGCCTTGCCCTGAGCGCGCGCGGCGTGCGGATGGAGTACCGCGACCAATCGACCCACGACCGTCTCGTCGCGATCGAGAAGATCGACCTCGACATCGCCGAGGGCGAGTTCGTCTCGATCGTCGGCCCGTCGGGGTGCGGCAAGTCGACGTTCCTCAAGCTCGTCAACGGCCTGCTGCCGGCGACCGACGGCGAGATCGAGGTCCGGCCGGGAGCAAAGGGCATTCCGCATGCGACCGTCTTCCAGGATTCGTCGCTGTTCCCCTGGTACACGGTCATCGGCAACGTCTCGTACGGGCTCGTCTGCCAGGGCGTCCCGCGGCGCGACGCCTACGAGCGAGCGAAGCCGCTGATCAGGCTCGTCGGCCTCGACGGCTTCGAGTCGAAGTACCCCTACCAGCTCTCGGGCGGGATGCAGCAGCGGGCGAACCTCGCCCGTGCCCTCACGGTCGACCCCGAGCTGCTGCTGATGGACGAGCCGTTCGCTGCGCTCGACGCCCAGACCCGCGAGATCATGCAGGTCGAGCTGCTGCGGATCTGGTCCAAGGCCCAGAAGACCGTCCTGTTCATCACCCACCAGATCGACGAGGCGATCTTCCTCTCGGATCGGGTCGTGGTGATGAGCGCCCGCCCGGGTCGGATCCTCGACGACATCCGGATCGACCTGCCCCGGCCGCGCGCGCTCGAGCTCAAGCGGACGCCCGAGTTCACGGCCTACGAGGAGCAGGTCTGGAAGCTCATCGCGAGCCAGCTCGGCTCGATCGGCGTGGGCGAGGCCACCGAAGCAGCCACGGACGCCGCCTGACCGATGGCCGCGGGTTCCCAGCCGCTCGCCCGTCGCGTCCACCCTCCCGCCGGCGAGGCGAGAACGCGGGTCGCGATCAACGAGCCGCTCGTCTACGGGATCATCGGCTTCGTCGTCGTCCTGATCCTGTGGGAGGCGGTGGTCGGGCTCGGGTTCGTCCGCGCGGCGCTGCTGAGCTCGCCGACCCGGATCGCGGCCGCGGCGGTCGCCGATTTCCGGACCGGCGCGATCCTGCCCCACATCGGGACGAGCTTCCTCGAGTGGGGCGTGGGGTTCGCCATCGCGATCGTCCTGTCGATCCCGCTCGGCCTCGCCCTCGGCGCCTTCCGGCGGATCGAGTACGTCGTCGATCCGTGGCTGTCCGCCCTCTACGCCACCCCGACGGTGGCCCTCGCGCCGCTGATCATCCTGCTCTTCGGGATCGGGGTCGAGTCGAAGTTCGTCATCGTCTTCCTGGAGGCCTTCGTCGTCCTGACCGTCAACACGGTGGCGGGAACCCATTCGGCGGACCGGCGCCACCTCGACACCGCGCGCAGCTTCGGCGCCTCGCGCTGGCTCACCTTCCGCTCGGTGATCATCCCGAGCAGCGTCCCGTTCGTGATCACGGGCGTCCGGATCGCGGCCGGTCGTGCGATCGTCGGCGTGATCGTGGCCGAGTTCATCGCCGCGAACGTCGGCATCGGCTTCTACATCAGCGTCAACGGCGCGACGCTCAACGCGTCGCGGGTGATGCTCGGCGTCCTCATCATCGGCATCTTCGGCGTCATCGTCGGTCAGCTGATCCGCCGGCTCGAGCGTCGCTTCGACAAGTGGCGGCCGGCGATCCACTGAGGCGCGTGGACGGCTCTGGCGGCTGACGCCGTGCCGGATACGCGGCCGTAGCGCACCGGCGGGACGAGCCCAAGCGCGAAACCGACCCGTTCGTCGCGGGTCTGTCCGATGGGACAGGACATCCGTCGGGATCGGCGATCGCGGGCGCGGGCCGCGCCGCCTCGGGCGGCCGCGTCCGCCTCAGGCGGCCGCGTCGGGCGGTCCCGGCTCCGGCAGCGTGGCATGACGCTCGGGCACCGCGAAGGAGGCTGTCGCCGCGGCCGCGGCCCCGGACCCGAGCAGCACGCCGAGAGCCACGAAGATCATCGCGACGCCGGCGGCACCGGCGACCCCGGCCATCCCCACCGGGACGAGGAGCTGCGACAGTCGGTTCGCGGTGACGCGGATCCCGATCGCGGTTGCCCGTTCGCTCCGCGGCGACGAGTCCGCGACCCAGCCGATCGTGATCGGCTGGCTCACGCCGACGCCGAGCCCGAAGGCGACCATGAGGACGAGCAGCAGGTCGCCGCTGGTCGTGAGCGGTACCGCGGCGATGGTGAGCGCGGCGAGGGCGAGCCCGATCGAGAGAAGCCGCCGCCGACCGAGCCGGCGGAGGCTTTCGCCCAGCAGGACGCGCGAGACGAGGGTCGCCCCGGCCCGGAGCGAGAGCAGGAACCCCACCAGCTCGACCGGCAGCCCGTTCTCCTCCCCGTAGACCGGCAGATAGGCGCCGAGCATGTCGATCGACGACACGGTGACGGTGCTGGCCACCATCGCCCGGAACATCCCCTCCCGCCGCAGGACGCGACCGGCGGCCGGCAGGAACGACCGAACGGGCTGCGCTTCTTCCGTGGTCGCACGCCGAGGCTGCGCGGAAGCCCTCCTTCGAGCGCGCCAGACCTCGCCGAGGCAGATCACGCTCGACGCGAAGCCGCAGAACGCGGCGACGAGGAACGGTGCGGCCTCGGCATTCCCGACCGCGCTCCGGACGCCGCCGGTGTGGACGACCGCCGCACCGACCAGGGCGCCGGCCAGTGACGGGCCGACGAGCTGGCCGACGGAGGCGGCCGAGGTGTAGACGCCGTAGCGCGTGTCGCGACCCTCGCGGCCGCCCGTGTTGCCCACGATCGCCTGCTGGCCGATGAGGGTGATCGTCTGGCCGAGACCGGCGCAGGTGTACGCGGCACCGAGCGGGACCAGCGAATCCACGAAAACGAGGGCGAACGAGGCGGCGCCCAGCAGGGCGGTCCCGATGACGGCGACCCGCTCCCCCCCGACGCGGTCCGCCCAGGCTCCCGCCGGCAGCGCGACGACGACGGCAAGGACCGAGAACGACGCGGCGACGAGCCCGCTCTCGGCCGGGCTCGCACCGAGGTCGAGGGCCCGGTAGGCGATCATCGGCCGGAGGGCGTTCGTCGCGAGCGCAACGAGGACGGCGACGACCGAGACGCGCGCGAGCCACGGCTCGAGCGTCGGAATCCGGCCGCGCATGCGAGGCTGCCCCGCCGTCAGACGCAGGTGAGGAGGACGCCGTACCCCTCGACCGGCTCCCGGACGTGGGCCATTGCGAGCGCGTTCCAGAGGGCCGCGAAATTGTTGGCGATCACCGGGGCGTCGATGTCCTGCTCGAGCACGCCGATCACCTCGTGGAGCGGCGCGCCACCGCCCACGATGACGAGGGCCTCGGCACCCTTCGCGGCGAGGAACGCGCGCTTCGCGCTCCGGTACGTCTGCTGGGGCGAGACCTCCTTGTGCCGGCCGAAGTCGACGCCCGAGCCGCCCAGCATCGACACGATCTCGATCCCCTCGGCCT
>DASXWX010000058.1:0-5195 GCA_036503395.1 Candidatus Limnocylindrales bacterium | reverse complement strand
CGCGATCGATCACGAGATGCTCGTGCGCGTACGTGATTCCGAGCTCGGTCGCATCGACGTCGCCGAGGACGGTTCGGACGAACGTCACGGGACGACCGACCAGCCGCCATCCACCGCGAGCACCTGCCCTGTGATCGCCCGGGCCTCGTCCGACAGCTGGAAGACGGCCGCGTCCGCGACGTCGGCGGGGCTGACGAATCCCTCGACGAGGGGCTGCTTGACCGCGGCGAAGGCGACCGTCTCGGGATCGGCCGCGGCCCGCGCCGACATCGGCGTCTCGGTCAGGCCCGGAGCGATGACGTTCACTCGGATGCCGTCCCGCGCGTAGGTCGCGGCCATGACCCCCGCCAGCGCCTCGATGCCGCCCTTCGCGGCCGCGTACGCATGCGTGCCGAACAGCTCCGGGACCGGGTGCGTTGCGAGGACGCTCGAGACCAGGACGAGCGAGCCCCGAAGGCCCGAACCGCCACGAAGCGACCCGCGAGGGTGCTGCCCGAGCATCGCCCGGACGGCGGCGCCGGCGACCAGGACCTGGCTTCGCAGGTTGAGCTCGATCGTCCGGTCGAACGCGTCGGCCGCCAGGCGGTCCACGGGCCCGTCCCCGAACCCGCGCCCGCTGCCCCCGGCGACTGAGAAGACGCCATCGAGGCGCCCGAAGGCATCGACCACGGCGGCGACGGCATGCTCGGCGTCGGCTTCGGCGGCGAGGTTGGCGGCGGTCCACTCGGCCCTGCCTCCGGCATCGGCGAGGCGCCTCGCGAGCCCGCGGGCATGGTCCGCCGTCCGCGACGCGACGAGGACCGACGCGCCCTCCGCGACGAGGCGCTCGGCGACCGCGGCGCCGATCCCGGTCGAGCCCGTGACGAGGCAGGCGAGGTCCGCGGCCCGTCCCCTCACTCTGCCGCGACCGCCTCGACGATCGCGCGCCGTTCGTCCGCCGAGGCACGCACGAGCGCGCCACCGACTCCGACGGCGATCGCACCGGCATCGAGGAACGCGCGGGCGTTCGAGGCGTCGACGCCGCCGGTGACGATCGTCTCGATCTCGGGCAGCGGCCCACGCAGTTCGCGCACGAACTTCGGCCCGAGCGCGGAGCCCGGGAAGAGCTTGACGAAGGTCGCGCCTGTCCGCCACGCCGCGTCGGCCTCGGTCGGCGTGAACGCCGCGGGAATGAACGGCAGCCCGAGCCGGATCGAGGCCTCGACGATCGCGTGGTCGAACACTGGCGCCACCGCGAACGCCGCACCGGCATCGGCCGCCTCCCGGAGCTGGCTCGCGGTGCGCACCGTGCCGGCGCCGACGATGCCGGCGCCGTCGCCGAGCGCGGACCGGCAGGCGACGAGATCCCCGACCGCATCGGGCGCGTCGAACGTGATCTCGAAGATCCGCACGCCGGCGGCGGCGAGGTCGGTGACGAGCTCGATCAATCTCGATCGGGGCTCGACCCGCCGGAGCACGGCAACGAGCCGTTCGCGACGGATCGTCGCAGCGACGCTGCCGCCCCGGGGGCTTGCATCGGTCGGGATCGGGTCGGCGACCACGTGCCCATCGTAGGTCGCCCGCGACGGCCCGAGACCATTGACGAACGGGCGTTCCGTTCCGTATGCTGCGCCTGTTCCCTCCCCGTTGGCCGAGTGCGCCGCGTCCTGTGCGATTCCGCGCACCGCCGAATGGGGCTCCCACACAGGTGGATCTCTGCCCAGATGCCCGATAACGGTACCGACCGTCGCGACAATCGCTCGCGCCGGCGCCCGCGACGACGCGGCCAGGTCGCCCGCGTTCCCGTCACCGAATACGACGAGCAGGCCGAGCTCGAGGCCGCTCGCGAGCGAAACGATCTCGAGGTCTCCGACCTTCGCGCGATGAGTCTGACCGAGCTGCGATCCGTCAGCCGCGACCTCGAGGTCGACGCCGGCACCGAGGATCGGCGCGAGGACATCGTCGAGCGGATCCTCGAGCGCCAGACCGAGCGCGCCGGCCACCTCTACGCGACCGGCATCCTCGACATCGTCGACGAGGGCTACGGCTTCGTGCGTCGCCACGGCCTCCTGCCGAGCCCCGACGACATCTACGTCAGCAGCTCGCAGGTCCGGCGCTACGGTCTCCGCGTCGGCGACCGGATCTCCGGCGCCGTCCGTGCGCCGCGCGAATCCGAGAAATACGCGGGCCTGCTGCGCGTCGACGCGGTCAACGGCGTCGACGTCGAGATGGCGCGGCGCCGGCCCGTCTTCAATGACCTCACGCCGGTCCACCCGGACGTCCTGATCAACCTCGAGTCGGACCCGAAGAACCTGAGCCAGCGCCTGGTCAACCTCGTCAACCCGATCGGCAAGGGCCAGCGCGCGCTCATCGTGAGCCCGCCGAAGGCCGGCAAGACGATGCTCCTCAAGAACATCGCCAACGGCATCACGGCCAACTACCCCGACATCCTCCTGATGGTCGCCCTCATCGGCGAGCGACCCGAGGAGGTCACCGACATGCGGCGTTCGGTGAAGGGCGAGGTCATCAGCTCGACGTTCGACGAGCCGACCGAGAACCACACCCACGTCGCCGAGATGGCCCTCGAGATCGCCAAGCGCCAGGTCGAGACCGGGCGAGACGTCGTGATCCTGCTCGACTCGGTCACCCGCCTCGCGCGCGCGTACAACCTCGCCCTGCCGCCGTCGGGCCGGACGCTGTCGGGTGGTATCGACCCGATCGCGCTCTACCCGCCGAAGCGCTTCTTCGGCGCGGCCCGGAACATCGAGGAGGGCGGCTCGCTCACGATCATCGCGACCTGCCTCGTCGACACCGGGTCGCGCATGGACGACGTGATCTACGAGGAGTTCAAGGGAACCGGCAACAGCGAGCTGATCCTCGATCGCAAGCTCGCCGAGAAGCGGATCTTCCCCTCGATCGACGTCCAGCGCTCGGGGACCCGGCGCGAGGAGCTCCTCCTCGAGGAGGCCACGCTCAAGATGGTCTGGACGATGCGCCGGATGCTCTCGGCGGTGGGCACGAACGAGGGCATCGAGCTGCTCCTCCAGCGGCTGGCGAAGTCGGGCTCGAACGCGGAATTCCTCGGGTCGCTGACGAAGAGCCTCGACTGACGGCTCGCCTGTCGCGTTGCAAGTGTCGCAACGTGTCTGATAGGCTCGCGAAGAAGCCCTGATGTCCCCGTCACTGCACGGTGACGTCGCGAACTGAGACCCCCAGCTCAAGACCGCGACCCGGACGCCGCGCCGAACCCTGTCCCCGCTTTCTGCGGCGTCCCACCCGAGGAGTTCGTATTGCCGCACGCGTCCCGCGTCGCGCCGGCCGTTGTCGTCCGCCGGCAGCTGGCTCGCCTCGCCCGCCGCCTCGCGCCCGCGAATCAGGGCCATCGCGGTGCGCACCCGGCGACGCCGATCGACCGGCTCGCGCGAACCATCCGCCGCGGCGGCTCACAGATCGACGTCGAGGCGTTCCGGGAATCGATCAGGCGCGCCGCGGTGCATCCGCGGGCACTCCCCGCCGGGCTGACGACGCTCGTCGTCGCGGCCGCGCTCGTGAGCGTGGCCCCCTCGACCGTCGGACACACCGCTGCCCTGACGGCCGCCAACGAGACGCCCCGCATCGTCGCCTTCGGTGGCGCCCTCCGCGGCGCCGCCCCGGCTCCGGCGATCGGCGCGACGACCGCGGACATCGATCCGTCGTCGACGGGACGCGAAGTCCAGCTTCGGTACCTCCGCGCGATCGCATCGAAGGCCGGGGCCACCGGCGTCGACGGCCTCGAGGCGCTCGGTCCGTTCGACGGAACCGGCCCGGCCTGGGACGGCGCGCCGCCGATGATCCCGCAGGTCGGCCTCACCACCTACCGGATCAGGTCCGGAGACACTCTCATCGAGATCGCCCATCGCTACCACGTCCGGATGGCCACGATCTGGTGGGCCAACGGGATCAAGTCGGCGACGAACCTGCACGTCGGCCAGACGCTCCTCATCCCGTCGATCGACGGCCGCGTCATCACGGTCCGCAAGGGCGACACCCTCCAGTCGATCGCGCGCACGGCCGACGTCGACGAGTCGGTGATCGTCGCGGCCAACGGCCTCGGCCCGGGCGACGTCGCCGTGGGCCAGAAGCTGTTCGTGCCCGGTGACGTGCAGCCGCTGCCACAGCCGAAGCACAAGCACAAGGCCACCGCGCACGCCTCGTCGGGGACCCACTCCTCCGAGCCCACGGGCCATGTCTCGGGCGGCTGGGGCTTCCCGGTCGTCGGCGGCGGTGCCTACATCAGCCAGTACTACCACGCGAGCCACCCGGCGATCGACATCGCCGCCGACTACGGCACCCCGGTCAGGGCCGCGCACTCCGGCACGGTCATCTTCGCTGGCTGGAAGAACAACGGTGGCGGCTGGCAGGTCTGGATGTCGCACGGCGGGAACATCTACACGACGTACAACCACATGTCGTCGCTCAGCGTTCGCGCCGGTCAGACGCTGGGCGCAGGCCAGCAGGTCGGGCGCGTCGGCCAGTCCGGCTGGGCGACCGGTCCGCACTGCCACTTCGAGGTCTGGATCGGCCGGATCTGGGACGGCGGCACGCGCGTCAACCCGCTCAACTACGTCTAGAACGTCCCCGCGGGCGCCGGATGCGGCGCGGCTTGCGACAATCCCGGGATGTTCCTCGACCAGGTCCGCATTCGCGCGGTGGCGGGCGCCGGGGGTGATGGCGCAGCGACCTTCCGTCGCGAGGCTCATGTTCCGCGCGGCGGGCCGGACGGTGGTGACGGCGGCCGCGGCGGATCGGTCTACCTCGTCGTCGACGCCGGCGAGACGACGCTTCGCGACTTTCAGCACCGCCGGCTTTTTCGGGCCGAGCCCGGGGGCCGGGGCCTCGGTGCCCGCAAGCACGGCCGTGCCGGCGCCGACCTCGACCTGGCCGTCCCGCCGGGGACTGCGGTCGTCGATGCGGCGGACGAGACGCTGATCGCGGACCTCGTCGCGACCGGGCAGCGCGCCCTCGTCGCCCGCGGCGGGCGCGGCGGTCTCGGCAACGTCCACTTCGCGACGGCGACACATCGAGCGCCACGCCACGCCCAGAAGGGCGAGCCCGGCGAGGAGCGCGATCTTCGGCTCGAGCTGCGCCTGATCGCGGACGTCGGGCTGGTCGGTCTTCCGAACGCGGGCAAGTCGACGCTGCTGGCGGCCCTGACGGCGGCGCGGCCGCGGATCGCG
>DASXWX010000057.1:0-1671 GCA_036503395.1 Candidatus Limnocylindrales bacterium | reverse complement strand
AGTGTCGGACCTCGCCAGCCCCTCGACCGTGCCCGCGTAGACGATCGTTCCACCGTGGGGGCCGGCCCCGGGTCCCATGTCGACGACGTGGTCGGCGATCCGCATCACCTCGGGGTCGTGCTCGACGACGAGGACCGTGTTGCCCTTGTCGCGGAGCCGCCACAGAAGCCGGTTCATCCGTTCCACGTCGTGGGCGTGGAGCCCGATCGTGGGCTCGTCGAAGACGTAGGTGACGTCGGTCAGCGCCGAACCGAGGTTGCGGACCATCCGCGTCCGCTGTGCCTCGCCCCCGGAGAGGGTGCCCGACGGCCGGTCGAGGCTGAGATAGCCGAGCCCCATCTCGACGAACGAATCGAGGCTCGAACCGACGGCCGCGAGGAGCGGCGCGACCGCCGGCTCGTCGAGGCGGCGGATCCATTCGGCGAGGTCGCTGATCTGCATCGCGCAGACATCGGCGATGCTGAGGCCCTCGATCCTCGACGAGCGGGCCGCGTCGTTCAGTCGCGTACCGCCGCACTCCGGGCATGGCCGGAACGTTGCGATCCGTTCGACGAACGCCCGGATGTGGGGCTGGAGCGAGTCGAGGTCCTTCGACAGGTACGACCTCTGGACCTTCGATACGAGACCCTCGTAGGTCAGGTTGATCCCGTTGATCCTGACCTTCGTCGGCTCCCGGTAGAGGAAGTCGTCGCGCTCCTGCTGGGTGTAGTCACGGATCCGCTTGTTCGCGTCGAGGAAGCCCGACTCCGTGAACATTCGCGTCGCCCAGCCGTCCGCGGTGTAGCCGGGGACGCGGATCGCTCCCTCGGCCAGCGACTTCGTCTCGTCGTAGAGCTGGCCGAGGTCGACGTCGTTGACGCTGCCCATGCCCTCGCAGCGCGGACACATCCCGCCGGCGACGCTGAACGTGCGGCTCTCGGTCACCCCGGCGCCGCGCTCGACCCGGATCGCGCCGCCACCGCGCACGGAAGGGACGTTGAACGAGAACGCCTGGGGACCGCCGATGTGGGGTCGAGCGATGCGGCTGAAGATCACGCGCAGGAGGGCATTCGCATCGGTGACCGTCCCGACCGTCGATCGCGGGTTGGCGCCCATCCGCTCCTGGTCGAGGATGATCGCGGTCGTCAGGCCCTCGAGCGAATCGACGTCGGGTCGGGCGAGCGTCGGCATGAAACCCTGGACGAACGCGCTGTAGGTCTCGTTGATGAGCCGCTGGGACTCTGCCGCGATCGTCCCGAAGACGAGCGAGCTCTTGCCCGACCCGGATACCCCGGTGAAGACCGTCAGCCGCCGTTTCGGGATGTCGAGGCTGACGTCGCGGAGGTTGTTCTCCCGCGCGCCGCGGACGCGGATCGACCCCCAGCCGTCGTCGGGCTGAGTGGCGCTCGTCCCGATCAGCTCGCCGCCCTCCGGACGAGCTCGGTGATGCGGGCCTCGACGTCCGGCGTCACCTCGACGACCGCGAACGCGACCGGCCACATCACGCCCTCGTCGAGCGGAGCGACGGTCTCGAACCCGAAGGTGCTGTAGCGCTCCTTGAATTTCGACTTCGGTTTGAAGAAGCAGAGGGTCCTGCCGTCCTTCGCATAGGCCGGCATGCCGTAATAGGTGCGGGGGACGAGGCTCGGTGCCGCCGCCAGGATGACCTCGTGGAGCCGTTCGGCCAGGCTC
>DASXWX010000056.1:0-11665 GCA_036503395.1 Candidatus Limnocylindrales bacterium | reverse complement strand
ATCGGCAAGGTCGAGGCGGTGCTCGACGAGAGCAGGCGGCTCATCCGCGAGCGCTTCTCCACGACCGAGATCCACATCGTCTGTCCGTGGCACGGTTGGGAGTACGACATCGAGACCGGCGTCTGCGCCGCGG
Organism: Candidatus Limnocylindrales bacterium; assembly: GCA_036503395.1. Classification (GTDB taxonomy): domain Bacteria; phylum Chloroflexota; class Limnocylindria; order Limnocylindrales; family CSP1-4; genus DASSHA01. The sequence continues at coordinate 11,532 of DASXWX010000056.1, read as the reverse complement.
ATCGGCGGATCCGCCTCCGGCGCTACGAGGCCATCCAGCGCGGGGAGGACGTCTATGTCATCGCCTGATCAGGACGCGAAGACCGACCCGAAGACCGAGCTCGACGCCCTCTCGGGGGAGGCCCTCGCCGAGGTCGAACGGGTGCTCTCGGGTGGGACGGTCGCGGAGGTCCCGGACGAGACCGTCCAGGCGCTCCTCCTCGCGGCCGTCCGGCTGTTCTCGGCCAAGCGCGACAGCGGCGAGCGCCTCGACGCCTTCCCCGCCAACAGCGTCACCGCGACCGACGTCGCCGTCACCTGCGTCGCGATGACGGAGGCCGTGAACCTCGAGCTGTTCGAGCTCGCCCTCTGGCACGGCTGGAGCAACATCTGATGGCGGTCGTTCACGATGCGGTCGAGCCCCGGATCTTCAACACCGGCGAGCGCGCCGGCTACGACACCCGGTTCCACCTCGAGAACGCCGTCCGCCAGGCCGAGGAGCGCGGCCTCCGCGACATCCTCATCGTCGACGCCGACGCCCATCACCTCAACGAGATGGCGCACTTCCGCGACATCGCGAAGTACATCGACGACGAGGTCCTGCGCAACGAGGTCTTCATGGGGGAGCGCGGGGCCCTCGCCTACCCGGGGTTCCGTACGCCGCAGCACCAGAGCGTCGCCGGGCGGCTGATTCGCTACCGAAACGAGCATCTCGAGAAGTTCGAGAACAAGGACGTCCACCCCGAGGTCGAGTTCACGCTCAAGGAGATGAACGCGATCGGGATCGACTACCAGGTCGTCTTTCCCACCGCGCTCCTCGCCCTCGGGATGCATCCCAACCCGAACATCGAGACGCAGCTCGCCTGGGCCTACTGCCGCTGGCTGACCGAGGAGATCCTGCCCGGCTCGCCGCACATCAAGACCATGGTCTACCTGCCGATGAACCAGCCGGAGCAGTGCCTCCGGTTCGTCGAGCAGTTCGGCGACAACCCCGGCGTGGTCGGGTTCATGGTGACCTCAGCGCGCTACAAGCCCGTTCACGCGAACGAATACATGCCTGTCTACAAGGCGATCGAGGAGCGCGGGCTGCCGCTCTCGTTCCACGCCATCTACCACCAGCAGGAGCGCATGTTCGAGGGGATGAACAAGTTCCTGTCGGTCCATGCCCTCGGCTTCATCTTCTACAACCTCGTCCACATCACGAACCTGGTGATCAACGGGATTCCGGAGCGCTTTCCGAAGCTGAAGCTGCTGTGGATCGAGAGCGGTCTGGCCTGGATTCCGTTCCTGATGCAACGGCTCGACAACGAATACATGATGCGATCGTCCGAGGCACCGCTTCTGCGCCGGCTGCCAAGCGAGTACATGCGCGAGATGTGGTACACCACGCAGCCGATCGAGAACCTCGACCAGGAGGCGCTCGAGCTGACGCTCAAGATGATCAACGCCGAGACGCAGCTGCTCTTCTCATCGGACTATCCCCACTGGGACTTCAACCTCCCGAGCACGATCTACGACCTGCCGTTCCTCACCGAGGAGGCGAAGCGCCGAATCCTCGGCCAGAACGCCTGGGAACTCTTCCGGCTCGACCGCTAGCGCGCGCCGCTTACGCCGTCCCTCGTGCGGATCGTGCCTCGAGCCTCCCCGAAATCCGATGACACTGGGCAGGATCGGCCAGATCGGGGCGATGCCCGCGGCCGGAAGGCTTGCCGGCCCCGGGGCGTTAGCCGGTGGCGGCTGCTGCGCCGCCGATCCCCTCGACGCCCGCCCCGGGTACCCGCGGACGTGTCGAGCCGTTCCGACTGACGGATCCCGTTCGATGGGGCTGGAAATCCGGGTGGCTGACGTCAGTGCCACGCACGTTACTGCCCCGTTCGACGCCGCAGCCACTCCTCGAACGTGACCCGGCCGAGCAGGCGCTCACCCGTCGGGACGTTCTCGGCGGCGCGGTAGCCTTCGAGCGTCGGCAGCGCCCAGTCGGCGATCGCGGGTTCCGGCATGAGCGCCCCGGCGACCGCCTCGAGCGTCACCGGCAGGAGCCGAGCCGGCGAGCGGGTCACGCGCAGCCAGGTCGCCGCGATCTCTCCGAGCGTCAGCACCTCCGGCCCGGCGACCTCCGGCGCTTCCCCGCGCGGCGGCCCGAGGGTGACGTCGACCAGCGCCTCGGCGGCCTCGCGTTCGTCGACGGGCTGGAACCGGAGGTCGGCGACGATCGGCTGTGGCAGCGGCAGCCCGACGGGCGTGGCCACCAACCGTTCCACGAAGGAGTGGAACTGGGCGATGCGGACGATCGACCAGGGCACGCGGGACGCCCGGACGAGCGCCTCGATACGCCGCTTCGAGGTGTAGAACGGCAGGGGGATCCGATCGGAGCCGAGGATCGAGACGACGACCACGTGGCGGACGCGTTCTGCCGTGGCCGCCTCGAGCAGACGCTCGGTGACCCGGACGTCGGCGTCGCCCGAGCCCTTGCCACTCGCGAGGTGGACGATCGTGTCGCACCCGTCGAGCACCGGCCCGAGCGGATCGCCCGTCAGGTCGACCGTCCGCCACTCGTGGCGCCCGGTCTCGTCCGCCGGCCGGGAGCCCCGGCTCGCCGAGCGGACGACGACGCCGCGGCGGTCGTCGAGCGCGGCGACCACCTCCCGCCCGAGCGTTCCCGTCGCCCCCGTCACGAGCACTCGCCACGGATCCGCCACGTCGTCCTCCTCGACCGACCCTAGCGCACCGCGATGCAAGCGACCGGCCGCGCATCTCCAGCGCCTGCCGATGCCCCCAGCGGGCCGGAAGCCGCCGCGCTCTCTGCATCCAAGGCAGCGCGACTTGGATACAATCGGGGAGGAGTGGATACGCGGCCGCGACGCCTCACGGCCGGGCCGACGCGGAGCCGGACGACGGGAGGAGCGCCTTGAAGACCACGACGTCGACCCAGGTCACCCACTACGAGATCCAGAAGAAGCGGCGCGAGTCGCTCCTGGAGGAGTGGAAGGGCTACCACAAGACCGTCATCCACCGGTCCGACGTCCAGATGGTCGACGTGCCCTCCCGTCGAACGCGCCGCGGCGTCTATGCCGGCTGGGACGGCGACCGGCCGACGAAGAACCTCGACGCGACCGTCCACGAGATCCCGCCCGGGACGACGACGACCATCCACCGCCACTCCTGGGACGCCATCATGTTCGTCGAGTCGGGCTCCGGCTGGACGGAGGTCGACGGGCAGCGGCTCGACTGGAAGCCGTGGGACACCGTCTATCTCCCGGGCTGGGCCTGGCACCGTCACGGCAACGATGCGGATCATCCCGCCGTCTACCAGACCTGGAGCGTCGAGCCGATGCTCGAGCAGTTCGGCGTGGCGATCCTGGAAGAGGGCGGCGACACCCCGGTCGGCGACCTCCCGCCACGGCCGACGCAGGTCGAGCCGCACGAGGGCGACGACCCGTACGCGCGCCGGACTCAGCGCCTGGCGCGGCAGTGGGAGGGCTCGGAGAGCGCCCGCCTCATCACCCGATTCGAGGACGTCCGCGGGCTCGTCACGAAGCGCGGCGCGCGAAGCCTCTTCCTCGTCGACAAGTCGATCGGCTACCACACCGCCGGCCTCAGCGCGGTCATGCACGAGCTGGCGCCCGGGCTCTACCAGAGCCGCCATCGCCACGGCGGCGAGGCCTGGCTGTACGTGATCTCGGGGCGCGGCCACAGCGAGATCGACGGCGTGTCGTATCCGTGGCAGGCGGGAGACCTCATCGTCGTCGACCACTGGGTCTGGCACCAGCATTTCAACGACGACACGGAGCGGACCGCCCGCCTCGTCCGGGTCCACAACTTCGATGCGCTCTACGACATGATGCGGATCCTCATGGACCCGCTCAACCTCTTCGAGGAGCTGCCGAAGCTCGACGCGCCCGACCTCTCGGGTGTCGTCTGGCCGGATCACCTCGAAGGCCGTCCGGAGGCGTAGCGTGCCCACGCTCCAGGTACCCCCCGGCGTCGAGGGACTGATCGGGCTGACGGAGCTGCCCGATCCCGAGTGGCAGGAGCGCTGGGACCGGATCGTCCTCGATTCCGGCGTCAAGGACCGGCTCCTCAACTTCATGCTGTTCTCGCTGACGCACCGGGCGACCCTCAGCCCGATCGGCCTGCCGCTTCACGGCCTGCTGATCCTCGCCGGCCCGCCGGGCACCGGAAAGACGACCCTCGCCGGCGGCCTTGCGGACCAGACGGCGCGCGTCCTCGAGGGCGGTTCGCTCCTGTTCGTCGACATCGATCCGCACGCCTTCCCGAGCCAGCTCCTCGGGGAGAGCCAGCGGAGCACCGCCCGCCTGTTCGAGCGGACGCTGCCGGACCTCGCCCGTCGTGGCCGGCCGACCGTCGTCCTCCTCGACGAGGTCGAGTCGCTGGCGGTCAGCCGGACGGGGGCCTCGCTCGAGACGAACCCCGTCGACGTCCACCGATCCACCGACGCGGTCCTGGCCGGCATCGACCACGTCGCCCGGACGTGCCCGAACGTCACCTTCGTCGCGACGACGAACCATCGCGCCGGCGTGGACGCCGCGTTTCTCTCCCGGGCCGACGTGATCGAGGAGGTCGGCTTTCCAAGCGCCGACGCGATCGTCGCGATCCTCGCCGACACGCTCCGGGAGGTGGTTCCCGAAGGCACGATCGGCGACGCCGACATCCGGGCCGTCGCCCAGGCGTGCGCCGCCGAGCAGGTCGACGCCCGGCAGGTTCGAAAGCTCGTTCTGCGGGCCGTCACCTCGCGCCGCGAGCTCGCGCTCGAGCCGGCCCGCCTGACCGCCGACGACCTGCGCGACGCGGTCCGGTCCGCGCGCGTCGCCGGCGACCTCGGATGACGCTGGCCCGGTCGATCGTCGCCCGGTTGCCCCTGCCGGGTCGGGACGGCGGCGATCCGGAGCTCCGGATCCCGGACGAGTCGAAGCTCCTGGGCATCGCCCTCTTCTTCGCGATCGCGGCGACGAACATCCTCACGCCGCTTCTGCCGAACATCAAGAACGACTTCGCGATCAGCATCGCCACCGCCGGCCTGGTCGTCTCGACGTACGGCTTCGCGAGGCTCCTGACGGACCTCCCGTCCGGTGTCGCGCTCGAGCGGGTTGGCGAGCAGCGCGTCGCCTTCGGCGCCGTCGGTCTCCTCTTCCTCGGCTCGGTCATCGGCTCGATTTCGCCGACGGTCGAGTGGCTCATTGCGGCCCGGATCCTGTGCGGTCTCGGCAGTGGCCTCATGACCGCCGTCATCCTGACCGCGCTCTCGTGGACCGCGAGTGCGCGGAACCGGGGCGCGGTCATGAGCCTGTTCCAGCTCGCCAACAACTCCGGCATCGCGATCTACCCCCTCCTCGGCGGGGCGATCGGATCCCTGGTCAATTGGCGCCTGACCTTCGTCGTCTGCGCAGTCGGCGCGATCGTGGCCGGGTTCATCCTCGTGCCGCTGCTGGGCAGGATCGAGGCCGGGCGGAAGCGCGACGTGGTCGCCGGCAAGGTCGACACCCTCGAGTTCGATCTCTCGCCGCGGCGCCGCCGCCTGGCCCTCGGCTCGATCTACTCGGGCGTCGTGGCGAACATGATCCAGCGTCACGGCGTTCGGAACACTGTGCTGCCGCTCTTCGCCGCCGCAGTCCTGTCGCTCGGCGAGCTCGAGATCGCGAGCGCGATCACCCTCATGTCGGTCGTCGCGATCATCGTCGTCACCCCGGGCGCCCGGCTCGGCGACCGCATCGGTCGGCGTCGGATCGTCGTCGTCGGCCTGATGATCGTGGCCGCCGGCGACCTCGTCTTCACCCAGGCCAACAACTACTGGGTCTTCCTGCTCGCGGCGGCGGTCGTCGGCTCGGGTGACTTCTTCTCGAGCTCGCAGACGGCCCTCCTCTCGGAGCTCGTCGAGCCCCGGCTCCGGGCCCGCGTCCTGACGGGCTACCGGTTCTTCGTCGATATCGGGGCACTCGTCGGGCCACTCGTCCTGGCCGCGATCTTCGACGCCTACGGCCCGTACGCCGCGATCGTCACCGCTGTCGGTGTCCTCGTCCTGGCGTCGGTCATCAACCAGGTCGGCGTCCCCGGCGCGGCCGGGCTCAGCCACCACGAACGAGTCGCGACTGTGCCGGCCACCGCCGGCGCGCGCGAGGGAGGTCGGACGTCCACATGACCACGGAGCCCGCATCGGCGACCGTCGACGACGTGCTCGCCCGGATCGACCCGCAGGAGGTCGTCGACCTCGCTCTGGCGCTTGGCAACATCGACAGCCCCACCGGGGCCGAGGGCGCCGCGGGCGAGTTCGTCTTCGACTGGCTTGCGCTGGCCGGCTTCGCCCCGAAGCGCTATGCGCTCGTCGAGGACCGGATCAACGTCGCCGCCTGTCTCGACGGCACCGGCGGCGGCTACGGCCTCATCTTCAACGCGCATCTCGACACGACGCTCCGCCCCGACGCGGTGTGGTCGGCGAAGAACCCCAACGATCCCCTCTACCACTCGGCCTGGGTGGAGGGGGACGAGATCTTCGGCGACGGCGTCGTCAACGACAAGGGGCCGATGGCGGCCTTCCTCGTCGCTGCCAAGGCGATCCGCGGCGCGGGCGTCGGGCTCAAGGGCGACCTCTGGGTGAGCGCGGTCGCCGGTGAGATCTCGCGCGAGCCGGTCGACGAGTGGCAGGGCCCCGGCTACCTGTCGAAGGACCTCGGCGTGCGGTTCATGGCGACGCACGGCGTCGTGGCCGACTTCGCGCTCGTCGCCGAGGGAACCGGCTTCGGGATCGTCGGTGTCGAGCCCGGAAAGGCCCACTTCAAGGTCACGATCGAGACCGACACCCCACGCTACTACTCGCCCTACCTGCCGCGGCCGACGGGCCTCGCCGACAGCCCGAACGCGATCGTCCGGGCGACCGCCGCGATCACCGCCTTCGAGCGCTGGGCGACCGAGTACGAGCGCCGCCACCGCTACGAGGGTCCGAACGGCACGATCGTGCCGAAGGCGAACGTCAACGCGATCCGGTCGGGCTACCCGTTCAACCTCACGAGTGCGCCCCAGGTCGCGGCGTTCTACGTCGACACCCGGATCCTCCCGGGCGCGAACCCGATGGACGTCCGCGACGAGCTGCGGGGCGTGCTGCGCGAGGCGGGCGTGGCCGGCAGGGTCGAGCTGTTCCTCTACCGGCCCGGCTTCGAGGCGCTCGGTGCGGAGCGGCTGATCGAGACGGTGCGCCGCTGTCACGCCCAGACGTTCCCGACGCCGCCCCAGATCGTGGCCGAGGCGACGACGAGCATGTGGCGCGACACGAACGCGTTCAACGAGCTCGGCATCCCCGCGATCTCGTACGCGCCGCGCTCGACGAGCCACGCCGCCCGGAAGGCGTTCAAGGTCAGGGACCTGACCGACGCCGCGCTCGTCTACGCCCGGATCGCGCTCGACCTCTGCAACCAGGACCGCGATCCGTTCACGCCCCTCGGCGCGCACCCAAACCGGTCGATCGCGGAGTCGGTCGGGGCGCGGCTGCGCCAGGGGTAGGGCGGCCGCGACGCGCGCCGACCCGCGCTGCCGCAACCCGCGCAGGCCGACTTTCGCGTTTACCAGCCCGGGTAGTGCTCCGGGCGTCGGAGGGAGCCGATCGCGCCTTCGTGGGCGATCACCACCAGTCCGGTTGGTATGACCACCCGTTCTGGCGCGCGGCGCGTCCTTGGCACTCGTCCCGCTGGTAAACGAAAAGGAACGCTCCGCTTCGGACGCTGCGGCCCCTTCGGTGCCGATCGACCCCTCCATCGCAGCGGTCAGCTCGGCCGGATCAGGCCTCCCTGCGCGCGGAGAAGCCGCCGGAGGAGAGCCGAGACGCGGCGATAGTGACTCGCCAGCTCGGCGCACGCGCGGTCGGCGTCGGCCTCCCGGATGGCAGCCCAGAACGCCTCGTGGTGTGACGGCGTATGCGTGGCGAGCTTCCAGCGCAGCGGCCGCGCGACCTCCCGCCGGAGGCGGGTGATGACGTCGATCAGCCGGGGCCGGGCGGTGACGGCGTAGAGGCGCTCGTAGAACTCCTCCCGCATCGCGAGCTGCGAGTCCGGATCGGGCGCCTCGCTCATCGCCGCGTAGCGCGCCTCGAGGTCCTCGAGGTCGGAGTCGGTGAGGAGGGGGATCGCCAGCCGGACCGCGTGCGACTCGAGCAGGATCCGCAGCTCGTAGATCTCCTCGATGTCGGCGCCCTCGAGCGAGGTGACCGTGTAGCCGCGGTGCGGCTCGGACTCCGCGAGCCCCTCGTACTCGAGCGCCCGGAGCGCGGCCCGGATCGGGATCCGGCTTGTCTGGAAGACGCCTGCGAGGTCCTCCTGCCGGAGGCGCGCGCCGGGTGGCAGGACGCCGTCGAGAATGGCCTCGCGGAGCGCGGCGACGATGGCGTCGTCGGGCTGGGCGTACGCCGAGCGGGCGCGGGCGATCAGCGTCGCGAGCCCCTCGCCGTCGTATTCGGACTGTTCGCGTGGAGTGCGTGCCATTCGACCTGATCGTGCCACGCCGGTCGCCCGCTCCGCCAGATCGCATCCAGAATTCGCGAGATTGTATACATTCAGACCGTACGCGGACACGAGGATCGCGACCGCCGGAAGGAGGCCAGGGTGAAGTTCGGCTGGCTGGCCAGTCACGAATCGTTCCAGCCGGAGGCGCTCGTCGAGCAGGCGCTGGAGGCCGAGCGGGCCGGTTTCGATGCGGTCTTTGCCTCCGACCACTTCCACCCCTGGGTCGACGACGCCGGCTCCGCCTCGGGCTTCGTGTGGGCCTGGCTCGGGGACGTCGCCGCGAGGACCGAACGGGTCGAGCTGGCCACGCTCGTGACCGCGCCGCTCTTCCACTACCATCCGGCGCTCGTCGCCCAGGCCGCGGCCACCATCGACCGGCTATCGGGCGGGCGGTTCCGGCTCGGCGTCGGCACCGGCGAGGCGATCAACGAGACGCCGATGGGGTTCCCGTTCCCCGGTTACAAGGAGCGGGCCGGCCGCCTGTCCGAAGCGATCGAGATCATCCACCGCCTGCTCGACGGCGAGAAGCTGACCTACGACGGGACCTACTACCAGGTCGACCGGGCGAGGCTCTACTCGCCACCGCTTCACGGGGTGCCCGTCTGGATGGCGGCCGGCGGCCCGCAGTCGGCGACGCTGGCCGGCAAGGAGGCGGACGGCCTGATCGTCAGCGTCAAGGACCCGGCCGAGGCGATCGAGAAGTCGATCGAGCCGTTTCGGGCCGCGGGCGGCGAGGGCAAGACGATCGTCGCCACCCGATGGTGCGTCTACGCTCACGACCGCGAGGAGGGCTGGGAGGCCCTCAGGCCGATGCGCGGCCTTCGAGCGCCCGGTCGCCTCGAGGCGGTCGATCCGATGGACCTCCGGGTCCGGGCCGACGAGATGCCGCGCGAGGAGATCATGGGCAAGTACGCCTACGCCGACGACGCCGAGGCGCTGTTCGAGGTCTACCGGCCGCTGGTCGAGTCGGTCGGCGCCGACTACGTCTCGATCCAGGTCGCCTGCGTGGACCCGATCGAGTCGATCCGGCTCATCGGCCGGGAGGTGATCCCGCGCCTGCGCGAGCTCGAGACCGCGTCGGCCGCGCCGGCCTGATCTCCGGCCCGCCGCGCGATTGCGTCAGGCCAGCCGGGGGTAGAGCCGGGCGGCGATCGTGACGAGGAGCGCGAGGCCGACGCCGAGGACCGCCGCGTCGAGGCCGAGGCCGTGGGCACTCTCGCCGCCGACGACCATCAGGCTGCGGATGCCGTCGACCATGTAGGTCAGGGGGTTCACCATCGCCAGCGCCTGGAGCCAGGCCGGCATGAGCGCGACCGGGTAGATGGCGCTGCTGGCGAAGAAGACCGGCATCGTCATCAGCTGGCCGATGCCCATGAACCGCTCGCGGGACCGGACGAGGCAGGCGACGATGAGCGAGAACGTCGCGAACAGCCCCGAGCCGGCCATGACGAGGGCGGCCACCGCGAGCATCGGCAGGAGCTCGAGCCGGAGGTGGACGCCGATGGCGAATGCGATGACGTAGATGACGATCGCCTGGACGAGGCCCTTCGTGCCGCCGGCGATCGCCTTGCCGAGCACGAGAGCGCTCCGCGGCGCCGGCGTGACCAGCAGCTTCTGGACGATCCCGAGGTCCCGCTCCCAGATCACCCCGATGCCGTAGAAGATCGCGATGAACAGCGCGCTCTGGCAGAGGATCCCGGGCGCGAGGAAGTCGAGGTACGGGACCGAGCCGGTCGGGATGGCCCTCGTCCGCGCGAGGACCTGGCCGAAGACGAGCAGCCAGAGCATCGGCTGAACGGCCCGGGTGAAGAGCTCGAACGGATCGTGGCGGAGCTTGGTCAGCTCCGACTGGGCGATCGCGACGGTGTCGGTCGCGAGCCGGAGCAGCGGCGAGGGTTCAGCCCAGGCGACGGGCCGTGCGGCGCGCTCGAGCGACGTCACGCAATCCTCCTCCGGTCTCGATGTCGGCGCCGACGAGCAGCCGGAACACGTCGTCGAGCGTGGCTCCCGGCCCGACCGACGCGGCCAGGGCGACGGGCGTGTCGAGGGCGATGATCCGGCCGTGGTGCATGATCGCGACCCGGTCGCACAGGACCTCGGCCTCGGTCAGGTAATGGGTCGTGACGATGATCGTGGTCCCGTGCTCGGCCCGAAGCCGGTCGAGGTGCTCCCAGACTGCGGTCCGGGCGGTCGGGTCGAGGCCGACCGTCGGCTCGTCGAGGAAGAGGACCTCGGGCTCGTGGAGCATCGCCTGGGCGATCTCGAGCCGCCGGACCATCCCGCCCGAGTAGGTTCGGACGAGCCGGTGCATTGCCTCGCCGAGCCCCATGAACGTCAGCAGCTCGCGGATCCGCGCCTCGATCTCTCGACCCGGGAGGTGGTAGAGGCGGGCCGACAGGCGGAGGTTCTCGATCCCCGTCAGCGAGCCGTCGGCGGAGACGAGCTGCGGGACGTAGCCGATCGCGCGGCGGACGGTGGCCGCCTCGCGCGAGACGTCGTGGCCGGCGATCCGCGCGCTGCCCGAAGTCGGCGGCACGAGCGTGATCAGCATCTTGATGGTGGTCGTCTTGCCGGCCCCGTTCGCCCCGATGAGGCCGAACACCTCGCCGCGGCGGATCTCGAGGTCGAGCGAATCGACCGCCAGGACCGCGCCGTAGGACTTGGTGAGCCCGGTGGCGACCGCGACCGGCGGCGACGGCGCCCGCTCGAGCGCGCCGGACGAAACGGCCGGACCGGTCGCGGGGGCGGGAGCGGCGGTGGCCGGAACGGTGTCCGGCGTCGTCACGCGGCCGCCAGGCGTCGGGCGGCGAGCTCCCCGACGAGGATCGCGGCGATGTTCGTGTTGCCGTGCGGAACGGTCGGCAGGACGGAGGCATCGGCGACGGTCAGGTGCTCGACGCCGTGGACGCGGAGGTCCGGCCCGACGACCGCGCCGGGATCGTCCGCCCGTCCGACCCGGCACGTGCCGACGCCATGGTGGTACGTGATGTAGGTCGTGGTGACGTGCTCCTCGGCGTCCTGGCCCGGTCCGGGCGTCACCCGCGGGC
>DASXWX010000055.1:0-2212 GCA_036503395.1 Candidatus Limnocylindrales bacterium | reverse complement strand
CACTGGCGGCTCGATCCGCCAGCCCGCAGCGCTGAGCGGCGTCGTCGGAATGAAGCCGACGTACGGCCGCGTCAGCCGCTACGGGATCGTGGCGTTCGCCTCGTCACTCGACCAGATCGGGCCGCTGGCGCGCGACACGCGTGACGCCGCCGCGCTCCTCCACGCAGTTGCCGGACGCGACGATCGCGATGCGACCTCGTCGCCGATGCCGGTCCCAGAGGACCTGATCGCGCTCCCGCCGTCGGACGACGAGGCCGCCGCCTGGCTCCGCGGCCGCCGTCTGGGGCTGCCGCGGGAGTACTTCGTCGCGGGCATGGAGCCAGGGGTGGAGGCCCGGATCCGCGATGCGGTGGCGGCGCTGGAGGCGGCCGGCGCGGCGATCGAGGACGTTTCGCTCCCGCACACGGACTACGGCCTCGCCGCGTACTACATCACGGCTCCCGCCGAGGCCTCGGCGAACCTGGCCCGCTACGACGGGATCCGCTACGGTCCGCGCCTCGGTGGGCCCGACGTCGCGTCGATCTACCGCGAGACCCGCGGTCGCGGGTTCGGCCCCGAGGTGAAGCGGCGGGTCATGCTCGGCACGTATGCGCTGTCGGCCGGCTACTTCGACGCCTACTACCTCAAGGCCCAGAAGGTCCGGACGTTGATCAAGCGGGATTTCGACGAGGTGTTCGCCAGCGGAATCGACGCTCTCGTCGCGCCGACCTCGCCGACCGTGGCGTTCCGGTTCGGTGCCAGGACCGCCGATCCCGTCGCGATGTACCTGTCCGACGCCTGCACCCTGCCGGTGAACATGGCCGGCCTCCCGGGCCTTTCTGTGCCGTGCGGGCTCTCCGAGGGTCTCCCGGTCGGCCTCCAGCTCATCGGGCCGGCCTGGTCCGAAGCCACGCTCCTGCGAGGCGGGCGGGCCTACGAGGCCGTGACCGCCGGCGCCGATTGGCGCGGCCTCGAGCCGGCACAGCTCGCCCTGACCACGGACCCGGCGATCCCGACGCCTGCGGAGCGGGCGGCGAGCCTCGCGACCGCGGCGCTATCGTGACCCGGTGACGACGGGGACGGGCGCGCGGATCGAGCCTGCTCTCGAGCCCGACGCTGCGGCCGAGGCGCGGGGTCCGCTCGCCGGCCGGGCCCTGGCGGCACGGGTCCGGGCCGTCCCACCGTCGGGCATCCGACGCTTCTTCGACATCCTGGCGACGATGACCGATGTCATCAGCCTGGGGGTCGGAGAGCCTGACTTCGACACTCCCGCCCCGATCGTCGAGGCGGGGATCGCGTCGCTTCGACGAGGCCGGACCCACTACACCTCGAACTACGGGACGCTCGATCTGCGGCGAGCCCTCGCCGATCACCTCGAACGCCGCTACGGCGTCGTCTACGACCCGGCCAGCGAGATCCTGATCACCGTCGGCGCGTCCGAGGCCGTCGACCTCGCGCTGCGGGCGACCTGCGATCCCGGCGACGAGATCGTCCTCCACGAGCCCTCGTACGTGGCGTATGCCCCGGCCGTGATCTTCGCGGGCGGCGTCGTCCGCCAGGTCGCGACACGGCTCGAGGACGACTTCGCGCTCGACCCGGCGGCCGTGGAGGCCGCGATCACGCCACGGACGAAGGCTCTCTTCCTCGGCTACCCGAGCAATCCGACCGGGGCCGTCCTGCCCGACGACGTCCAGGACGAGCTGGCCCGGATCGCGGAGCGCCACGACCTGCTCGTCTACAGCGACGAGATCTACGACCGGCTCGCGTACGGCTCGTATCGCCACCGGCCGTTCAGCTCGCGTGCGGGCATGCGCGAGCGGACGATCCTGATGGGTGGCTTCTCGAAGGCGTACGCGATGACGGGCTGGCGTGTCGGCTGGCTCTGCGCCCCGGCAACGCTCGTCGAGGGGATCGTGAAGGTCCACCAGTACGGGATCATGTCGGCGCCGACGGTCGCACAGGACGCCGCGCTCGCCGCGCTCGAGGCCGGGGAGCCGGCCGTGGAGGCGATGGTCGCCGAGTACGACCGCCGCCGCCGGCTGCTGGTCGACGGGTTGAACGCGATCGGGCTCGAGACGTTCGAGCCGCGCGGCGCGTTCTACGCGTTTCCCAGGATCACGTCGACCGGCCTCAGCTCCGACGAGTTCACCGAGCGGCTCCTCGTCGAGGAGAAGGTCGCCGTGGTGCCGGGCGATGCGTTCGGGCCGTCGGGTGCCGGCCACGTCCGCATGTG
>DASXWX010000054.1:0-11960 GCA_036503395.1 Candidatus Limnocylindrales bacterium | reverse complement strand
CGTGTCGGCGTCACGGGCGTGGGGGACATGCCCTACCGCGCGATCGCTGTCGAGACCGCGGTGCTCGCCGGCAGCGCGTATGCGGAGGCGGCCGCCATGGTGACAGATGGCCGGACGGTCGCCTCCGACATCCACGCGGACCGCGAGTACCGGGCCCACGTCGCCGCCGTCATGGCGCGCCGGGCGCTAGAGGCGGTCCCCGCTGTAGAGTCGCCCTTCCGATGACCGACCTGTCCTCGACCGACGCGATCCAGGGCGCGTTCCGCGACCGCGGCTACATCGCCGAGCGCTCGCTCGCGACCGCCGTATTCCTCGGCCTCCAGCTCGGCCGCCCGCTGCTCCTCGAGGGCGAAGCCGGCGTCGGCAAGACCGAGCTCGCGAAGGTCCTCGCGGCGAGCCTCGACGCCCGCCTCATCCGGCTCCAGTGCTACGAGGGTCTCGACGTCAACACGGCGGTCTACGAGTGGAACTACCCGCGGCAGATGCTCGAGATCCGTCTCCTCGAGGCCCGCGGCGAAGCGGAGCATGCGCGAGCGCGCGACATCTTCGGGCCCGACTTCCTCATCAAGCGCCCGCTCCTCCAGGCGCTCGAGCCCGATCCGGACGGCCGGCCCCCGGTGCTGCTGATCGACGAGATCGACCGGGCCGACGAGGAGTTCGAGGCGTACCTGCTCGAGATCCTGTCCGACTTCCAGGTCTCCGTGCCCGAGGTCGGGACGATCCACGCCGAGCATCCGCCGCGGGTCGTCCTCACGAGCAACCGGACCCGCGAGGTCCACGACGCGCTCAAGCGGCGCTGCCTCTACCACTGGATCGACTACCCGAGCACCCAGAAGGAATTCGAGATCGTCCTCGCCCGGGTCCCGGATGCCCCCGAGCGGCTCGCCCGCGAGGTCGTCGGCTTCGTCCAACGCCTGCGGGAGGCAGACCTCACGAAGGTCCCCGGAATCGCCGAGACGATCGACTGGGCCGGTGCGCTCCTCGCCCTCGGGGAGCCGGTGCTGACGTCCGACGTCGTCGACGCGACGCTCGGCGTCGTCCTCAAGTACGAGGAGGACGTGCGCCAGGTCCGCGGCGATACGGCGCGCGCCTACCTCGCCGAGGTGGCGTCGGGCGCGTGATCGAACGGCGGCGTGACCGGTTCGCGGCCGTGCCGTTCGGCGGCGACCGCGTCGACGGAGCGCGCCTCCTGGCCCAGGCCGTCGGTTTCGGCCGGGCCCTCCGGGCTGCCGGCCTCCAGGTCGACCTGTCCGCGGCCGTCGACTTCGCGCGAGCCTTGACACTCGTCGACCTCGGCGACCGGACGCAGGTCCGGGCGGCGGGCGCGGCCGTGTTCGTCCGGCGGCGCGACGAACGGCCGACGTACGACCGCGTCTTCGACCGCTGGTGGCGGCGCCGCGGGCGGCCGAGCAACGCCGAGCGCCGGGCGGCCGAGGGACCGACCGAGGGGGCCGAACCCGAGATGGACGGCGGCGAGCCCGCCCCCGTGCCCGGCGACGAGCGGACGACGATCGAGACCCTTCCGACCGGGCTGCCGCTGCCGGCCGAGGACGAGGGGCCGGACGAGGAGGCCGACCTCGACCGCGTGGTCGTCGCCCCCGACGCGTACAGTCGGGGCGAGGTCCTCCGCCATCGTGAGTTCGATCGGATGACCACGGCGGAACTGCGCGACGCCGAGCGACTCGTGGACCTGCTGACACCGCGGCTCGAGCGCCGACCCACCCGCCGCTACCGCCTCCACCGCCATGGCGCGCGTCTCGCGCCCCGGGCGATGTTCCGGCGGAACCTCGGCACGGGCGGCGAGCTCTACGACTGGGAGTGGCAGCGCCGCCTGACGCGTCCGCGGCCGCTCGTCGTCCTGTGCGACATCTCTGGCTCGATGGAGCGCCACTCCCGACTCCTCCTCCGCTTCGTCCAGGCGTTGTCCCAGGCGTCCGCGGTCCGCACGGAGTCGTTCGTCTTCGGGACGCGTCTCACGAGGGTGACGCGGCTCCTCCGCGATCGGGATCGCGACCGCGCGCTCGCGAAGGTCGCGGACAGCGTGGCCGATTGGGCGGGCGGTACGCGGATCGGCGAGTCCTTCCGCGAGTTCAACCTTCGCTGGGCACGTCGGACGCTCCGCTCATCGGGCGTCGTCATCGTCGTCTCGGACGGCTGGGACCGGGGCGATCCGCGCCTCGTCGCGGAGGAGACGGCGCGACTTCGGAGGAGCTGCCACCGGCTCATCTGGCTCAACCCGCTCGCCGGGACGCCGGGATACCGCCCCCTGGCGGCGGGGATGGCCGCGGCCTACCCGTTCATCGACGACTTCCTCGCCGCGGGGACGATCGCGTCGCTCGAGCGGCTCGGCGAGATCCTCGCCGGTGCCCGCGATCCTCGTGGCCGCGGCGCTCGCCTGGCGCCGGAGACCGAGCGGGAGCGGGCCGAGAACGTGCCCCTTCACGCGGCGCTCGCGGCGGCGCGGCCGCTCGGCGACCCTGCCGACCCGAACACGGCCCGGCCCATCGGCTGAGCCCGGGGTACAGTCCGGGGCATGCGAGAGGTGCTCGACCAGCTCGAGGCGTGGCGCCAGGACGATGCCGCGGTCGGCCGGGCCGTCGTCGTCCGCACGTTCGGCTCGGCGCCCCGTCCCGAGGGTGCGGTTCTGCTCGCGACGGACGACGGACGGATCGCCGGATCGGTCAGCGGCGGCTGTGTCGAGGGCGCCGCGGTCGAGGAGATCCAGCGCGCGCGAGAGAGCGGCCGGTCGCGTGTCATCCGCTACGGCATCACCGACGAGCAGGCATGGGACGTCGGGCTCGCCTGCGGCGGGACGATCGACGTCCTCGTCGAGCCCGATGTGGCCACGGTCGTCGCCGACGCGGCTGAGGCGCCCCTCGCGGGAGCCGGTGGCCGGGCCGTCGTCACCCCGCTGCCGCCGGACGCGCCCCCGTCCACGTTCGGGGCCCACGAGCCCGGGGTGGGTGCGCCGCCGGATCCGAAGCTCGTGGTGGGCGACGACGGGACGCTCAGCGGGTCGCTCGGGTCGCCCGACGCCGACGCCGCCCTCGTCGCCGCGGCTCGGGACGCGCTCCTGCGCGGGACGTCGCGGACGGTGACGATCGGCGACCGCCAGCTCTTCATCGAGACCTTCCCCCGCCAGCCGCGGCTCGTCGTCATCGGCGCGGTCGAGGTCGCCCGCTCGCTCGTCCGGCTCGCCCACGAGCTCGGCTACGAGGTGGTGGTCGTCGACGGCCGGCCGGCCTTCGCCACGCCCGAGCGGTTCCCGCCCGACGTCGTCGATCGCCTCGTCGTCGGCTGGCCGGACGAGGTCGCCGACGAGATCGGGCTCGGGCCCGCGGATGCCGTCGCCGTCCTGAGCCACGACGTGAAGTTCGACGAGCCCGCGATCGTCGAGGCAATCCGCCGTGGCTGCCGCTACGTCGGTGCCGTGGGCTCGAGGAAGACGCAGGCCGACCGCCGGGCACGTCTCCGCGAGGCCGGCCTGAGCGACGAGCAGCTCGAGCGGCTCCGGGGACCGATCGGCCTCGACCTCGGCGGCCGCAACCCGGCCGAGACCGCGCTCGCGATCCTGGCCGAGGTCGTCGCCGAGCGGTACGGGGGCTCGGGCCGACCGATGCGCGACCGGACGCGCGAAGCGATGGAGCGCGAGCTGGTGCCGGCCTGACCGATGCGGATCTCGGTCTCGAGCTGGTGGACCCGCGAGACGGACGCCGACCGGAGCGCCGACGCGATGATCCGGGCGTACCGGACGACGCGCTGACCGATGGCCGCCGAGGCTGGGACAGTGGGGCGCCGGGTCGCCGCCCTCGTCCTGGCCGCCGGCCGGGGCTCTCGGTTCGGTGGGGCGAAGCTCCTCGAGCTCCTCGACGGCGGTTCGGTGATCGAGCACGTGCTGGCCGCCGTTCGGGCGAGCGACGTCGATCGCATTCTCGTCGTCCTGCCGGCGGGGCCCGATGGTGATCGTCTCCAGGAGGCGATCGCGGTCTACGGCGCGGGCTCCGTCCGCAACCGGGCCCCGGAACGCGGCCTCTCCTCGAGCGTTCGGCTCGGGCTCGACGTCCTGGCCGACGACGGCACGATCGACGCCGTCGTGGTCCTGCCGGCGGACCAGCCGCTCGTCCGGCCCGAGACGATCCGCGCGGTCACGGCCGTCGTCCTCGACGGGACCTCCGCCCCGATCGCGGTCGCCCGTCACCGCCTCGACGAAAGCCCGAACCCCGTCGCGATCCATCGCCGCGCGCTCGAGCCAGCCCGCACCGCGCCGGAGCTCGCCGCGGACCGGGGCCTCGGCCCCTTTCTCGCCGCTCACCCGGACCTCGTGGTCGAGGTTCCGGTCGATGGCGCGAACCCCGACGTCGATACCCGGGCCGACCTTCTCGCCGCTCGCTGGGCTGCCCGTGTCCGGGCGAACCGCGAGCAGGTCGACCGCGTTCGCGAGGTCCCGGACGGCATCGACTTCTACGCGCCGGTCAGCCGCTTCTTTCGGGACGACCCGAACCGGATCGGCGACGAGGTCCTCGGGACGATCGCCGGCTACGTCCGGTCCGACGACGTCGTTCTTGATGTCGGGGCCGGCGCCGGCCGGTATGCGCTGCCGCTGGCCAAGCGAGTCCGCGAGGTCGTCGCCCTCGATCCGTCCGCGTCGATGCTCGAGGCACTCGCGGCCGATGCGGCCGCGCACGGGATCGGCAACGTGAGGACGGTCGCGGGCCGCTGGCCGCTCTCGAGAGGCGACTGGCTGGCCGCCGCGGTCGAGCCCGACGTGTCGCTCGTCGCCCACCTCGGCTATGACGTCGAGTGGATCGCGCCGTTCGTCGACGAGCTCGAGGCGAGGACGACCCGCTGCTGCCTGTTCGTCCTCCTCGACCGAACGCCGTCGTCGGCCGCGTCGCCGTTCTGGCCGGCGGTTCACGGCGAGGACCGGATCGACCTGCCCGCGCTCGACGATCTCGTGCAGCTGCTCCGCTCGCGCGGCGCCGAGCCCGACGTGACGCTCGTGGATCGCGAGTCCGGCGCCTATCCGTCGTTCGATGACCTGCGGGCGTCTGTCGAGAGGCAGCTCTGGGTTCGGCCCGGAAGCGACCGCCACGAACGGTTCCTCAAAGAGCTCGCGGCGCGGGCAATCGAGACCGACGCCGGGTGGAAGCTCGCCTCACAGCCGGCCCGGGTCGGCGTCGTCGCCTGGTCGCCGCCGGTGCGGCCGCGCGACGAGGCCGCGGCGCGGGCCGCCTGAGCGGCCGTCGGCTATCGTCGCCTCGACCCGGCGCGCCGCTCGCCGCGCTCACGCTTGACGGAGGCTCACGTGCGCTTCGAAGGAACCGTCGACATCCGCGCCCCGCGCGACCGCGTCTGGGCGTTCCTGATGGATCCCCGCCAGGTCGGATCGTGCGGTCCCGGCGTGGAGTCGGTCGACGTCGTCGACGACACGCACTTCAAGGCCGTGGCCAAGGTCGGCATCGGCTTCATCAGCGCGCGCTTCGCGACGAACCTCGAGATGGCCGAGCAGGAGCCGCCGAACCGGGCCCGGATCAAGGCTCACGGGCAGGCCCCAGGGTCGGCCGTCGACGCGATCGCCGAGATGCGACTCGCCGACGGGGCCGAGCCGGAGACGACCCGGATGGACTGGGAGGCCGACGTCACGATCGCCGGCACGCTCGCGTCGGTCGGCGCGCGGCTCATCGAGGGCACCGCGAACAAGCTCATCGGCCAGACGTTCGACTGCATCCGCTCGAAGCTCGAGTCGGCCACCTGACGCCGGCGCGGTGACCGCTCTCCTCCATCGGGCGATCGGGCCGCTGGCGACCAACGTCTACGTCCTCGGCGACGAGCGATCGCGAGAGGCGATCGCGATCGACACGGCGACGCCGTCGGTCGCCTGGATCGCCGAGGAGCTGGCGGCCCGCGAGTGGACGCTCAGGCTGATCGTCTCGAGCCACGGCCACTGGGACCACGTCGGCGACAACGCCGCGGTCGCCGAACAGACCGGCGCGCCGATCGCGGTCCATCCGCTCGATCGGCCGTGGCTCGTCGCCCCCGACCCGCTGTGGGCCCCGTTCGAGATCCCGCCCTCGGTGCCGGCGGTCGAGCTGGCCGAGGGCGGCGAGATCCGTTTCGGCGAGATCCGGCTGCGCGTCCTCCACACGCCCGGTCACACCGAGGGTTCGGTCTGCCTCCTCGACGAGGACAACGGTCGTCTCTTCAGCGGCGACACGCTGTTCGCGGCGGGGTGGGGGAGGATCGACCTTCCGGGCGGTGACGGCGAGGCGATGGCGGGCTCGCTGGCCCGCCTGGCCGGGCTGGAAGATGCGCTCGCGGTCCTGCCGGGTCACGGGCCGGCGACGACGATCCGTCGCGAGCGTCCGTGGCTCGAGCTCGTCAGACAGACGGGTCGGCTGCTGGCGTAGGTTGGCCCGCGCGCGTCCGTCGGTGCGGTGTGTCAGCCTCGCGTGTACGTCCCCGTCAGCGCCGCGGTCGCGACGGTCACGCCCTTGACGGCGTCCCGCAGCTCGGCCGCGGTCAAACCGTCATGGAGGCCGAGCGGCCGTGAGACCGCGTAGAGCGTGAAGCGGTAGTGGTGCGTGCCCGACGGCGGGCAAGGCTCCGTCCAGCCGTCGCGTCCGGCTCCGTTGCGGCCCTCGACCGGGATCGAGTCGGAACCCGTCGCGCCCTCGTCGAGTCCCGATGCGGTCGCCGGGATCCCGCCGGCGACCCAGTGGACGAAGCCGCCGGCGTCCGGGTCGTCGACGAGCAAGGCGAGCTCGACCGCCCCGACCGGGACGCCCGCCCACGCGAGCGGTGGTGAGACGCCTGCGCCGTCGCAGCTGAACTTGCGGGGGATGGTGGCACCGGCGGCGAAGGCCGGGCTCGACAGCGCGAACGGCATCGTCGACTCCTCTGAGCTGGCGGAGGCCGCGGCGGTCCGGCTGGGCCGCGGCGTGGCCGTCGCCGGGGTGCCGATCCCCGACGCGGTCGGAGCGGCGGCACTCGGCGACGCGGCGCCGGAGCCGCAGCCCCCGAGGAGCACGGCGGCGATGCCGAGACTCACGATCCGCCGATTCATCGGGCGATGGTAGGCCCGTCGCGCGCCGTCGGCGCTCAGCCCTCGTACGCCTCGCCGTACTTCGTTCGCATGTGCTCGCGGACGCTGACGTGGATCGCGCGCCACCGCTTTCGCTCGACGGCTCGGGCGACGGGGTCCGACCGAAGTGCGATGGACCGCACCTCGCGCTCGAGCTTGTGATGGCTCTCCAGTCGCTCGCGTGCCAGCCGCCCCGCCGCAACCGCGGCCCGAACAGCGCAGCCGGGCTCATTCTCGTGGCGGCAGTCGCCGAACCGGCAGGCAGATGCGAGCGCGGCGATGTCGTCGAACGCCCCGTCGAGCCCGGATCCGTCGTCCCAGAGCTCCAGCGCCCGCATCCCGGGTGTGTCGAGGAGCAGGGCACCGTTCGCCAGCGGCAGCAGCTCGCGCCGGGTCGTCGTGTGACGGCCCTTCGAGTCGTCGGCCCGGACCGCGCCCGTGGCCTGTCGCTCCTCGCCGAGCAGGGCGTTCGCCAGCGATGACTTGCCCACGCCCGACGATCCGAGCAGGGCGACGGTCGCCGCCGGGGTCAGCCACGCGTCGAGGCTCTCGAGGCCCCGGTGGGTGAGCGCGGAGACCGTCACGACGGGCACGCCGCGCGCCACGCCTTCGACGGCCGGTATTGCCGCATCGGGATCGGCCGCGAGATCGCTCTTGTTGAGGACGACCACCGGACTGGCCCCGCTCGACCAGGCGAGAGCGACGTAGCGTTCGAGCCGCCGAAGGTTGAGATCACCATCGAGGCCCGAGACGAGCAGGACCACGTCGACGTTCGCGGCGATCACCTGCTCGTCGGCGGCCGTCGGCCCGCCGCGGCCACCGTCGCGGCTCGAGCGGCTGAACGCCGACGCCCGCGGCAGGCGCCCAACGATCCGGACGGGACCGTCGTGGTCGGGTGGGTCGACGAGCACCCAGTCGCCGGTCGCGGGAAGGTCCGCTCGGACGGTCGTGGAGTCGCGGAACCGGCCGGCGAGCCGGCCGGTGCGCTCGCCTTCGGGAAGGCGGAGCGTCGACGAATCGCGCTCGACCGCGATCACCCGGCCTGGCAGGCGAACGCCCTCCGATCCCTCGGCCGCGTCGAGGTACGTCGCCGCCACCCGGCCGTTCCAGCCCCACGGCCCGAGCGCGTCGCCGAGGAGCGCGAGGTCGAGGCCGCTCATTCGGCCGTTCCCGCGTCGTCGAGACGCCGGCGGTATGCGGTCGCGCTCGAGGCGACCTCGAAGCCCACCGACTCGTACAGGCCGAGGGCCTGGTGCGGGTTGGTCGCATCGACCCCGAGGTAGGCGGCGTCGAGCCCACGCTCGCGGATGCGGGGCAGGCTCCGGGCGATGAGCGCACGGGCGAGGCCGCGCCGGCGCCAGGGCCGTCGGGTGAAGACGGAGTCGAGCCAGCCCTGCCGTCGGGTGCCCTCGCCGTGGACGGCGTTGATCACGCCGCCCGCGACCTCGTCGCCGTCGAACGCGATGACCCACAGCCCGGGATCGGCGTCGGGGTCGTTGATGAACTCGTCGAACGAAGTCTCCGATGCGTCGAGCGAGCCGAAATGTTCGCGGAACGCCTCCGTCTCCGCCTCGAACAGGCGCCTCATCGACTCGCGGTCGCGACCGATCGGGCGGACCTCGAGACCGTCCGGCAGGGGAACCTCGGGAACGAACCCGAGGCCGTCGCGGACCATCTCGTAGAAGCGGCGCTGAACCTCGTAGCCATGCTGGCTGAGGAGAGCGTGGCCACCGGCGTCCCGGTCGAAGACGAACGACGTCAGGTAGGTCGGGACGCTCGGTGCCGTCCCGGCATCGACCTGCTCGGCGCGGATCGCGCGGCGACGCGCCTCGGTCCACGCCAACATCGCCGTCCCGATCCGCCGGCGCCGCGCGTCGGGATGGAGCAGGCAGGTGCCTTCGTACCAGCGCTCGCCGTCGTTCGAGTCAGCCCACTCGACGCGGGCGTAGCCGACCGTCCGGCCGTCGAGCTCGGCGATGAGCAGGTCCCGATCGAGGTCGCAGTTCACGAGGTGGCGATACCGAACGGTCATCGCGTCGAGCGTGATCGGCTCCACCTCACCGTCGGCGGCGCGGGCCGCGGAGCTGACCGCGAACATCCCCGGCAGGTCCACCTCGCCGGCCCAGTGCCGGAAGACGACACCGGGAATGGCGGGCGCCGCGTCGATCTCGATGCGGCGCCCGGCGGCGGTCGCGTTCATCTCAGCCCACCCTCTTGAGCTTGCCGGTGCGCTTCGCGTATCGCTCAGCCCGACCGAACGCCCAGAGGCCGGCCGGAATGAGGGCGACGCCCATGACGAGCAGCGGCCAGACGTCGCCGAGCAGCGACGTGATCGGCCGACCCTCGATGAGCGCCTTGCGGACGCCGTCGAGGACGTATGTCGCCGGCGAGATCCGCGACAGCACCTGCATCCAGCCCGGCAGGATGTCGACCGAGTAGTAGACGCCCGACACGAGCAGCAGGCACGACTGGAGGACGAACGTCATCTGGTCGCCCCGCTCGACGTAGAGGAGCGGCAGGATCGCGGCCATCATCCCGATGCCGATGAAGCTGAACGAGCCGAGGGCGAGGAAGAGCGCCGCCGTTCCGAGGTCGGCGTGGGTCAGGTCGAGGCCGAAGAACAGGACGAGCGCGACGAGCACGACCGCCGTGTGAACGAGGCCGTACAGGATCGCGTAGATGCACGACCCGAGCAGCTGCGCCCAGCGCCGGACGGGCGCCATCATGGTGTACTCGAGCGTGCCTTCCCATCGCTCCACGGCGATCGTCTCGGCGATCCAGCTGAAGACGACCGAGAGGAAGTTCCACATGATCGCGCCGATCATGAGGCTGAGGAGCAGCCGCGAGTTCGCCTGGTCGGCCCCGATGAGCGAGATCGACAGCGCGCCCGCGACCGAGTAGACGAGGAAGGCGATCTCCCAGCCCCAGTAGCGCTTGGACAGGAAGAAGTTGCGCTCCACGAACGCATACGACGCTCGCAGCTCGTGGCGGAGGACGCTTGCAGTCACGGTTGGTCTCCGGGTTGGTGCCGGCCCGGTCGCTTGTCAGCGGCTCCGGGCCGGCCTGAATGAGGGTTCGGCCGCGACGCGCTCACCGATTCGAACGATCGACCGGCCGACGGCGCGGCGGATGGGTTGGCGTGGCGCGGCGGCCTCACGCGCTCGACGAGCGCGCGCGGCGTCGGCCATCTCGTAGCGCCGGATCTCGCGGGCGATCCAGACGCTGATACGTGCCTGCTCCTGCATTTCCATCACCTCCTTTCATTCGGAATGCGATGCGTCCTCGGCCTCCTCGACGTCGTCGTCGAGCGAGCGGCCGGTGTAGGTCATGAACACGTTCTCGAGGGTCTCGGGACCGCCGTAGCGGGCCGCGACCGCGGTCTTGAGCCGATCCGGCGTGTCGAGTGCGACGACCCGCCCCTCGTTGAGGAGGGCGATCCGCTCGCACAGCCGCTCGGCCTCTGCGAGGTCGTGGGTCGTGAGCACGATCGAGGCGCCGTGCCGGTCCCGGACCTCCTCGACGAAGGTCTGGACGTCGAGTCGCGATCGCGGGTCGAGCCCGGTGGTCGGCTCGTCGAGCAGGAGGAGGGCCGGGCTCGTCAGCAGCGCCCGCGCGATCGCGACCTTCTGCTGCATGCCCCGGCTCATCTGCTCGACCGGGCGTCCGACGCGCTTCTCGGCGATGCCGAGCCGACCGAGGATCCCGACCGCCTCGTCCCGCGCCGCCCGGCCATCGAGGCCGTAGAGGCGCGCCGCGAAGAGCAGGTTCTCCATCGGGCTCAGCTTCTTGAAGAAGGCGGCGTCGACCGACACCCGGTTGATCAGCCGCTTGACCGCCAGCTCGTCACGGACGAGATCGAGTCCGAAGACCTCGACCCGGCCCGTGTCGAGCGTCAGCAGCCCGCTGACGAGCCGGATGAGCGTCGACTTGCCGGATCCGTTGGCGCCGAGCACGCCGACGATCTCGCCGCGCCCGACCTCGAGGCTGACGTCGTCGATCGCGACGACCGGATCCTTCTTCCGGTCGACTCGAAATCGCTTCGTGACGTGCTCGACGAGGAGCGCCGGCGCGGAAGCGCCGTGGCCGTTCCGTTCGTCTCCGCTCTGCTCGAGCCGCGACGTGCGGGCGGCCGCCGGAAACGAGTCGATCGCTGCCGGTCGGTGCGTCTTCTGTTCGGGATCGAGAGTCGCGGTCACGGATGTCGCTCCTGGACTGGGCTGCCTGCTTGGAGTCGACACCGAGAGCGGCGGGCACGAAACGAGCCGCGGGCCCGGTGTCGTTCTTCGACGACGGGGCGGGCCGGCGGCTCTGGGTTCGCCCGTGTGACGGGCAACAAAGAAGCCGCGGGCCCGATCTGGCCCACGGCTCGTGGCTCTTCCGAAGGGGCGGTCCTACCGCCCTCGTCCTAGCTCGAGGTGGGCGCAAATCTCCCGTCAACACCAGCCGTGATAGGCGGCGTTCGACGAAGACTGGTCACGAGATATCTCATTCGGAGTGCGCCTCCTCGTGAGCTGGACGAATGGCGCGGACTGCGCCGGAGGCGGAGTCTAGGCGCGGGCCCAGCGAGGTGTCAACCGTTGTCGCCGAACGCGCATCGCCGGTCAGGTCGAGCCGAACGATCGTTCGTGTGACGGTCGCCCGCGGCGACGCGACCTCCCGAGCGACGATGAAACCCGCTCGCAGGAACGTCGAGAGCGGGCCCGTGTAGAGCGTCGCCGCCGTGGGCCGGCCCTCGGTCGTGTCGACGGGATAGGCCTCGAGGGCCGGCGCTCCCTGCGAGCGCGCGTACTCGACCGCGGCATCCAAAAGGCGGGCAGCGATCCCCCTGCGGCGGGCCCGACGGGACACGACGAAGCAGACGATCGACCAGACCGGCCGG
>DASXWX010000053.1:0-2037 GCA_036503395.1 Candidatus Limnocylindrales bacterium | reverse complement strand
CAGGATCTCGCCGACGGTCATGTCGCCGCGGACCGGGTGACGTCCGGGGCGGTCGAGATCGGCGTCACTGAGCGACTCGATCGACGCCGCCGCCCGGTGGGCGTCGCTCGCGATCCGCGCGAACAGCTCCTCCAGCGGCAGCTGCCGATCGCGCTCGATGATCCCGGCGCGAACCGCGTCCGTCGCCTGGCGTCCGAACGGCGCGAGCTCACCCGCGGGCGCCGCGAGGATCCTGGCGACCTGGCCCGTCCAGTACGGCAGCATCTCGTCGACATGCGCCAGGACCTCTGACGGGCCCCAGGCGGCCTCGTCCGAGTGGTCGAAGCGTTCGGCGAGTGGCCAGGGCCCGGCGGCCACGACGGTCGGCTCGAGTGCCGCGAGGTCGTCCGCCGAGGATCGAAGGGCGGTCGCAAGGGCCGCGGGATCTGCCACGCAGGAAGCGTAATCGCCTCCACCGTGGCGCGCAGCCGTCGCTTGACCGCGTGACGACGCGGCCGGAGACTGGCTGTACTTCGAGCGGCCGATGGCCGCCATCTCGCCTCGCCCGGCGCAGCCGGCGATCGTGCCGTCGCGCCGATCACGCGGAGGGCAGATCCATGACCGAGACGATCGACCGCGCGGCCGGCCAGTCGCGGGGCGCCGCGAACCAGGCCGGCGCGCACGTCAACGCGAACGCATACGACGAGGCCCAGGATTTCCTGCCGCTCAAGGGCATCGATTACGTCGAGTTCTGGGTCGGCAATGCCCGTCAGGCCGCCAGTTACTTCCGGGCGCTGTGGGGCTTCACGCCGGTCGCGTACGCGGGCCTCGAGACGGGGGTTCGCGACCGGACGAGCTGGGTCATGCGCCAGAACGACATCACGCTCGTGCTGACGGGCGCGCTCGGCCCGGACGGCGAGATCGCCGAGCACGTGCATCGCCATGGCGACGGCGTCCACGACATCGCCTTCGCGGTCGACGACGTCCGCGCGGCCTGGCGCGAGACGACGAGCCGCGGTGCGCGCTCGTACCTCGAGTACGCCGAGGCGGGCAGCGACGACGACGGCGTCCTCCGCCGCAGCGCGGTCCACACCTACGGCGAGGTCATCCACTCGTTCATCGACCGGAACGACTTTTCCGGCGTCTTCGCCCCGGGCTACCGCAAGGTCAAGCGCCCGGCGGCGGCGGCCGCGGGCCTGAGCCTGCTCGAGATCGACCACTGCGTGGGGAACGTCGAGCTCGGCGACATGAACAGGTTCGTCGACTTCTACCGGGACGTGTTCGGCTTCGCCCAGCTGATCCACTACGACGACAAGGTCATCCATACCGAGTACAGCGCGCTGATGTCGAAGGTCATGACCAACGGCAACGGCCGGATCAAGTTCCCGATCAACGAGCCCGCGACCGGCAAGAAGAAGAGCCAGATCCAGGAGTTCCTCGACTACTACCTCGACGAGGGCACCCAGCACATCGCCCTGCGGACCGAGGACATCGTGGGCACCGTCAGGCGCCTCCGCGAGAACGGCGTCGAGTTCCTGGGGATGCCCCACGCCTACTACGAGCAGCTCGGCGAGCGCGTCGGCGACGTCGGCGTGCCGATCGAGACCCTCGAGGAGCTCGGGATCGAGGCCGATCGGGACGAGGAGGGCTACCTCCTCCAGATCTTCACCCGCCCGATCCAGGACCGCCCGACCTTCTTCTTCGAGATCATCGAGCGGCACGGCTCGCGCGGCTTCGGCGTCGGCAACTTCAAGGCCCTGTTCGAGGCGATCGAGATCGAGCAGGGCCGCCGCGGCAATCTCTGATCCGGGATGCAGCTTTATCCGTGGCTCGTCTTCGTCCACCTGCTCGGTGTGGTGGGCTTCGTTGCCGCCCACGGGGTCTCGATGTGGACCGCCTTCGCGATCCGCCGCGCCCGCGATCGCGATGTCCTGATCGCGCTGCTCGGGCTCTCGAAGCGCGCCGTCGGCCACACGTACGCCGGGCTGCTGCTGCTGGCGATCGGTGGGCTCGGCGCGGCCTGGGTCAGCGATCAGCTCCTCGCGACGTGGGTCGTCG
>DASXWX010000052.1:0-8446 GCA_036503395.1 Candidatus Limnocylindrales bacterium | reverse complement strand
GCCCGTGCGCCGCTCGACGAGGTCGAGCATCTGGTCGGGATGCAGGCCCAGTCCCCGGGCGCGCCGTACGTCGGGCTGTGGACGCGGCTCGCCTCGTTCGACCCGCTCGTTCTGTCCAGAGCGTTGGAGGAGCGTCGCGTCGTCCGGATGACGGTGATGCGAGGCACGCTCCACCTCGTCACCGCCGCCGACGCCTTCCTGCTCCGGCCGGCGATGGAGCCGCTCCTCCGGCGCGCCTTTCGGTCGAGCACGTTCGCCCGGCGCGTCGCGGGCGTGGATCTCGGGCGCGTCGTGGCCGCCGGCGAGCAGCTGCTCCACGATCACGCGCTGACGATGGCCGAGCTCGGGCCATTGCTCGCAGCGCGGTTCGCGCACGGCGATGGCGAGGCGCTCGCCTACACCGTCCGCTACCTGCTGCCGCTCGTCCAGGTGCCGCCGCGCGGGCTTTGGCGCCGGAGCGGACCGGCAGCGTTCGCCACGCTCGAGTCGTGGCTCGGCCGTCGCGCGGCGAACGAGTCGACCGAGGAGGAGCTGGAGGCGGTCGTGCTTCGCTACGTCGGCGCATTCGGCCCCGCGAGCGTCATGGACGTCCAGGCCTGGTCGTGGCTGACGGGGCTCAGGGTCGTCCTCGAGCGGCTCCGGCCCCGGCTGCGGACGTTCGTCGACGAGGCCGGCGTCGAGCTCTTCGACCTGCCGGACGCGCCCCGGCCCCCGGCGGACACGCCGGCCCCGGTCCGTTTCCTGCCCGAGTACGACAACCTCCTCGTCTCGCACGCGGACCGGTCCCGGGTGACGACGAAGGGCTATCTCGAGCGGGCCTTCACCCGCGGGTCCTTCCTCGTCGACGGCTTCGTCCGCGGCGCATGGAGGCCGCTCCGCCGGCGGGGGTCGCTGGCCGTCGTTGTCGAGCCGTTCGAGGACCTCGAGACGCACGAGCGCGTCGCCGTCGAGGACGAGGCGCGGCGGCTCGCGACGTTTCTGGGCACCGGCGAGGATGCCGTCGACGTCACGATTCTCTAGCCGGGCCGGCGGGCCGGCGCTCGGCGCCTGCTAGGCGGTCGCCGCGAGCAGGCCCTCGGCTGCGGCGATGTAGCGCGTCGCGCCGACCGAGCGCCAGAACGCCAGCGCGGCGGCGAGGTGGACGTCGGCCTCCCGCCGCCGACCCGCGCGCACGAGCTGCTCGCCGGCGCGAAGATGAGCGATCGCCACGTCGGTCGGCGACTCGATCAGCTCATAGATCGCGGCCGCGCCCGGCCAGTCGTCCGCCGCGACGCGCTCCGCGGCCTCCCGCCAGCGCGTCCGTCGAGTGTCGCGGAAGTTGGCGAGGATGTCGTCGAGCCGTCCGAGCCGCTCGGATGCGGATACCACGATCGCCGGAGCACGGAAGACGAGCCGGCCCGCGCGCTGGAGCGGAAGCAGCTCGTTGAGGATCTCGTTGGCTTCGGCCGTGCGACCGGCCTCGACCAGGGTCACCAGCCGTCCGGCGAGGGCGGGCACCACCGACTGGGGGTCGCCGGCCCGCCGGGCGAGGGCGACCGCTCGCTCCGAGTCCTCGAGCGCGCCGGCGATGTCGTCCCTGGCGAGAGCGATCCACGCTCGCGTCCCGAGCGGAGTGGTGGTGAGGTAATGCTCGGTACCGGCGTCGGTCTCGGCGATGAGAGCGTCGGCCATCGCCACCGCGGCGTCCCACTCGCCGGCGGCGTAGTGCGTCTCGACGGCGCCGTATCGCTCCCACACGAACCACGGGCCGCCACCGAAGCGCCTGGCCGCGGAGGCGGCCTCGCGCTCCGCCTCGCGCGCCTCGCGTAGTCGCCCATCGACGTCCAGGAAGGTCGAGAGGTTGTTCCATGCCGCCGATGCGTCGAAGGACTTGATCGACTCGTAGATCGCGATGCTCTCGCGCATCTCCTCGTAGCCGTCGCTCTCGCCGACCGCGCGTCGCGCCATCCCCAGCGAGTTGAGCGCATGGGCCTCGAATTCCCGCAGGCCGAGCTGCCGCGCGAGCTCGAGCGCCTCGAGCGCAATCGGCAGTCCGGCGTCGTTGTCGCCGCCAATCACCGTTCGGCGGGCTCGCATCGCCAGGACGCTCGCCTTCGCCCGCGACGGCGGCAGGTCCGCGACCAGCGCGGCCGCGCGGTCCAGGTGGCGCCGCCAGCCCGCGCTATCCCCACGCTGCCATGCGAGCACCGTGAGGAGGACCTCCGCCTCGGCGGCCGTCGCGACGTCACCCGCGCCGTCGAGGAGCGCGACGGCCTGCACCAGCTCGTCCTCGCCTTCGCCCGTCTGCCCGAACCGGGCCTGGCCCAGCCTGAAGAGCAACCGACCCCGGCCGGCGGCGTCCGCAGGGGTCAGCTGGAGCGCCGACCGCAGGTACCCGACCGCCGGGCCGTACGCGTTCAGGGCGAGCGCGCGGTCGCCGGACTCCTCGAAGGCGGTCCGGGCTCGCGGCCGAACATCCTCCGGGAGCCCGCCCGGCGAGAGTTCCGCGACCGCGGCGTAATGGTGCGCGACGAGCTCGACGGTGTCGCCCGGGTTTTCGAGGCCCTCGATCCAGGCGGCCGTCGCGAGGTGCTTCGCCACCCGGTCCGCCCGTGGGATCTGGGCGTAGGCGACGTCGCGGACGAGGACGTGGCGGAAGGCGTACTCCTCGTCGCCCACGACCGAGCTCCGCCGTTCACGGCGGATGAACTCCTTGCGCTCGAGGCCGTGAAGGAGCGTGCCTCGGTCGGCGACCTCGCCGAGCGCGCCCGCCCAGAAGACCTTGCCCAGGACGGAGGCGTCCTGGAGGAGTGACTTCTCCGTCGTGCTGAGGGTGTCGAGGCGCGCCGCGATGAGACCCTGGACCGTTTCCGGGAGCGCGGAGTCGGCGATCGAGCCGCGCTCCGCGAGCAGGCGCGCGAACTGCTCGGCGTACAGGGGATTGCCGCTGGCGCGCTCGAGCAGGAGGGCCTGGGTCGACGCGTCGAGAACGGGGGTCCCGAGGACGAGCGAGACGAGGCGTGCCGCGTCGACCTCGGACAGCGGCGAGACGCCGAGCGTCAGGCTGTTGGCGCGCCCGCCACCCCAGCCCGGCCGGCGTTCGAGGAGCTCCGGGCGAGCCGTACAGACGACGAGGATCGGGACGCCGCTCGCCCAGTCGACGAGGTGATCGACGAAGTCGAGCAGCCCGTCGTCGGCCCAATGGAGGTCCTCGAACACGAGGATCAGCGGCCGACGCTCGGCCATCCCCTCGAAGAACCGTCGCCAGGCCGCGAATGCCTCCTCGCGGCGGCGCGTTCCGGTCTCGTCCGCCGTCTCGAGACCGACCAGCGGCCGGAGCGCCGATGCGACCCAGGCGGCCTCGTCGGAGGGGATCACCTCATCCACTGCTGCGGCAAGCTTCGCCGCGGCGTCGGTGGCCTCGTCGCCGTCGAGGATCCCCGCCTGGGCCTTCACCATCTCGCCCAGCGCCCAGAAGCTGACGCCCTCGCCGTACGGCAGCGATCGACCCTGTCGCCAGTAGCGCAGCTCGTCCTCCACCTCGAGGGCCGAGAACAGCTCGTAGACGAGGCGGCTCTTGCCGATCCCGGGCACGCCCACGAGCGTGACGAGCTGGGGAGTCCGCTCGGCTTCCGCCCGGGCGAGCGTATCGACGAGGATCGATCGCTCCCGCTCTCGACCAACGAGCGGCACCTGGCTCGACTGCCGAACGTCGACCCCGAGCCGCGAGCGAGCCTCGGTCGCCTCCCAGACGGGCACCGGCTCGGGTTTGCCCTTCGCCTCGACCGCCGGGGCGGGCTCGTACGAGATGACGTCGCGCGTCGCCCGCCAGGTCGGCTCGCCGACGAGCACGCCGTTGACCGGTGCCGCCGCCTGGAGGCGGGAGGCGGTGTTGAGGACATCGCCGGTGGCGATCCCCTCGCCCGCATCGGGCCGGGCGTCAAGACGGACGATCGCCTCACCCGTGTTGACCGCGATCCGGACCTCGAGGCCGTCGGTCTCGCGGATCGCGTCGCGGATCGCGAGGGCCGCCCGCACGGCCCGCTCGGCGTCGTCCTCGTGTGCGATCGGGGCCCCGAACACGGCGACGACCGCGTCGCCGATGAACTTCTCGACCGTGCCCCCGAACCGCTCGAGCTCGGTGCGCAGGCGGTCGTGGTACGGCCGCAGGAACGCCTCGACGTCCTCCGGGTCGAGCGCATCTGACCGGGCCGTGAACCCGACGAGGTCGGCGAAGACGACGCTGATCACCTTTCGTTCGCGCCGGTTCGGGCTGTCCGTCATCGCTGGGAGTCTACGATCGGTCTGGTAGCGCCACGAGGCGGCGCTATGCTCGCGGCCAGTTCCCACGGCAGCGCGGAGAGGAATTGGCCAGCATCGCGACCGGCACGGTCACGCTCCTGTTCACCGACATCGAGGGGTCGACCAAGCTCCTTCGCCAGCTGGGCGACCGCTAC
This sequence comes from Candidatus Limnocylindrales bacterium, assembly GCA_036503395.1. GTDB lineage: Bacteria > Chloroflexota > Limnocylindria > Limnocylindrales > CSP1-4 > DASSHA01. The sequence goes on along the minus strand of DASXWX010000052.1, from coordinate 4,010 downwards.
CACGCCCTCCTCGCCGATCACCACCGACTCCTCCGCGAGGCGTTCCAGACACGGGGCGGCAACGAGGTGGACACGGCCGGCGACGGCCTCTTCTACGTGTTCCCGAGCGCGCGTGCCGCGATCGCGGCCGCCGTCGCCGGGCAACGCGCGCTCGGCGCCCAGGACTGGCCCGCCGACGTCCGGGTCCGGATGGGCATCCACACCGGTGAGCCGCTGAGCGGGGACGGCGGGTTCGTGGGGCTCGACGTCCATCGCGCCTCGCGCATCTGCGGCTCGGGGCACGGCGGCCAGGTCATCGTCTCGAAGACGACCCGCGACCTCGCCGACGGCGACCTGCCCGAGGGCGTGTCGTTGGTCGACCTCGGGGAGTACCAGCTCAAGGACCTGCCCGCGCCCGACCGGCTCTACCAGGTGGTGGCGCCGGGCCTGCTCCGCGAGTTCCCGCCGCTTCGGTCGATCGACTCGAGGCCGAACAACCTGCCGCGGCAGTTGACGACCTTCGTTGGTCGGCAGCGTGAGATCGGCGAGGCGAAGGCGATCCTGGCGAGCGCGCCGCTGCTCACCCTGACCGGCCCCGGCGGCGTGGGCAAGACCCGGCTGGCGATCGAGCTCGGCGCCGATCTCCTCGACGACTACGAGGATGGCGTCTGGTTCGTCGATCTCGGTCCCGTCAGCGACCCGGAGTTCGTCGGCCACACGATCGCGACGAGCCTCGGGGTCATGGACATCGCCGGTCAGCCGATCCTCGACACGGTGATCGATCACCTGCGGCGACGGCACGTCCTGCTCGTGCTCGACAACTGCGAGCACCTGCTCGACGCAGCGGCGCAGGCCGTCGACGCGCTGCTCCGGGCATGTGCCCAGGTCCGCGTCGTCTCGACCAGCCGCGAGGGCTTCGCGATCCCGGGCGAGGCCGTGTTTCCGGTCCCGTCGCTGTCGGCGCCGGAGGGCAACGTCCGGGCCGACGAGCTCGCCCACTTCGAGTCCGTCCGGCTGTTCACCGAACGCGCCGCCGCTGCCCAGCCCGGGTTCGCCGTCACCGAGCGGAACGCCACGGCGATCGCGCAGGTCTGCCGCCGGCTCGACGGTGTCCCGCTCGCGCTGGAGCTGGCCGCGGCCCGTGTCCGGGCCCTGCCGGTCGAGCAGATCGCGACCCGGCTCGACGACCGCTTTCGGCTCCTCACGGGCTCGAGCCGGATCACCGTTCCGCGGCACCAGACGCTCCGTCAGACGATCGACTGGAGCCACGACCTGTTGGCCGACGACGAGCGGGCAGTGCTCCGGCGGCTCGCGGCGTTCGCCGGCGGATGTTCGCTCGAGGCCGCCGAGGCCGTCTGTGCGGACGAGCGCATCGAGGGCTGGCAGCTCCTCGACATCCTCTCGCGCCTCGTCGACAAGTCGCTCGTGGTCGCGGACACCGCCGCCGACGAGGCACGCTACCGCATGCTCGAGACGATCCGCGAGTACGCCCGCGACCGACTCATCGAGTCGGGCGAGGCCGAGGCGATCCTCCGGCGGCACCGGGACTGGTTCCTGGCCCTCGTCGAGAAGGCCGCGCCGGAGTTCTTCCGCGGTGTCGAGTCTGCGACGTGGCTCGAGAGGCTCGACCGGGAGCACGACAACCTTCGCGCCGCGCTCCAGTGGAGCACGGACGAGGTCGACGAAGCGCCGACCGCCCTTCAGCTGGCTGCCGGGCTGTGGCGGTTCTGGGAGATCCGCGGCCACATCGCCGAGGGCCGGAGCTGGCTCGAGCGCGCCCTGGCCGCGACAGACGGCGAGATCTCGGCCCGCCGCGCGGACGCGTACACGGGCGCCGGAATCCTCGCCTTCATGCAGGGCGATCACGAGGCCGCTCACGGCTTCCACGAGCAGAGCCTCGCGCTCCATCGTCGGGTCGGCGACTACGCGGGGATTGCCTATGCCGCGAACAACCTCGCCAACGCCGCGCTCCTGTCCGGGGACTTCGCGGCGGCCCGCCGCCTCTACGAGCCGGGGCTCGCCTGGGCTCGCGCGCAGGGGAACGTCCGCCCGCTCGGGTTCGCCCTCGTCAACATGGCCGAGGCGGTCGCGCTCGACGGTGAGCCCGAGCTCGCGCGGCAGCAGTACGAGGAGGGGGTCGAGGTCTTTCGCTCGATGGGCGACCGCTGGGGTGAGGCGTTCGCCCTGGACAGCCTCGCGGTCACCCTCGAGCGCCAGGGCGGGCACGCCGAGGCCGAGCGGTTGCACGGCCAGGCGCTCGCGATCTCGCGCGAGCTCGGTGACCAGCGCGGGATCGCGCGCGCACTCACCCACCTCGGCGACGTGGCGTCCCGAACGAACGACCGCCGGACGGCCAAGCGGCTCTATCTCGAGAGCTTCGAGATCCGCCGCGCGCTTGGTGACCAGGCCGGGAAGGCATCGGCGATCGAGAAGATCGCGGGCGTCGTCGCCGCGGACGACGCCCGGGGAGCAGCGATCCTGCTCGGCTCGGCCGAGGCCGTCCGGGATTCGATCCGGGCGCCGGTGCCGCCGACCGTGCGCGTCGAGTACGAGGCGTGCCGGGACTCGGTCCGCGGGCTGCTCGGCGAGGCGGCGTTCGAGGAGGCTCGGGCCGAGGGCCGGCGACTGACGCCGGGCGCGGCCCTGGCTACGCTCCCTCTCTGACCTCGATGATCTCGTCGGCCAGGATCCCGTGCGCCTCTGCGTGCACGGCAGCCATCGCCTCCGGGCTCGGGGCCTCGGCCAGGCAGTAGACCTTGCCGGTGGCCTCGTCGAACCAGTAGCGCATGTAGTTCACGCCGTGCCGGTCCTGGGTCGCCAGGTCCTTCGCATGGGCGTCCGCGATCGCGTCGGCCGTGAGACCGGGCACGTGCTGGTGCGTGTCGAGGTAGAGCGGCATGTGGACTCCGAGCCTCGACCGGCTGGGCTCCCTGTCCTGCGAGGCACGAGACAGGTGCGCGGATGGATACGCGATCCCGATTGCCGTGTCAATTGCAAGGGCGACGGTAGGCGTCGCGGCCGCTCCGTCGGTGGTCGCCCGGGCTGCGCGGGCTCTCCAGCGGTGTGGTCGTCCATGACCCCTGCATGAACATCGTGAGCGGAACGATGGCGACAAGGCGCTGATCGCCGGACTGGCAGCCCATCGCCTGGGCGCCCATGCACGGAAGGAGCCGCGGTGGCGGGTCCGAGGAGCTGGCGCCGACGTTGATGCCGCGCCTGTCGCTCGGAATGACCATCGAGTGGTCATCGCTCGGGACAACGGGTAGAACACGAACCTCAGGCGGGCGTCCGTGCGGGGCGCTGAGGTGGCGTCGGTGGGTCGATCGGGGCGGCGGGATCGAGACCCATCGCGCCGAGCAGGTAGGCGGCATCCTGCGTCGGTCCGAAGAGCGTCGCCGACGCCTGGGTGTGCTGCCAGAGCAGGCCGAGGAACCCCAGACCCTCGATCTCGGTGACCCCACGCCGGTTGAGCGGAAGGCCCTGCTCGTCGAGCGGAAGCGCGTCGATCCAGCCGAAGTCGGGCCGGTAGCCGCTCGCCCAGATGACGGTCGAGACGCCGGCTCGCCCGAGATCGAGCGCTGCTCGCTCGGGCGGCACGAACCTGGAGCGCGTCCGCTGGTCCGCCGGGGCGTCCACCCCCGCCAGCTCGATGTAGCGGTCGATGAGTGGTCGGAATCGCTCGTCGAAGAAGCCCTCGGAGCGGCGGAGCGCGGCGTCGAGGCCGGGCGCCAGGTCGACGCGCTCGCCGTCGACGTCGACGACCCGGTTCACGAGCCCCAGCCCGCGCTGGGCCAGGGCCCGCAGGTCGACGTCGTGCCCGCCGCCGTGACCGGAGAGCTGGGGGTTCGCCACGAGACGCATCCGCGGATCGGGCAGTCGATCGGCGGTCGGGAACGGGACGCCGACGCGAGCGCCGTCCGCGGCCAATGCCCACAGCCATCGAAAGATGTCACGACCGCGGTAGCGCCGTGGGGCCCAGCCGGCCGAGCCCACGGCGAGGTAGGTCTCGCGACCCGCATCCAGCAGCTCCT
>DASXWX010000051.1:0-2409 GCA_036503395.1 Candidatus Limnocylindrales bacterium | reverse complement strand
CGTGGTCGTTCTGGGGCTCGCTGCCGAGCGGGACGACGCTCCCGGCGCAGCTGCCGGACGACCTCGCGAGCTACAACACGTACACCCACAAGGGGCTGCCGCCCGGCCCGATCTGTTCGCCGTCCCGTGCCTCGATCGAGGCGGCACTCGCCCCGGACACGAAGGACCACTACCTCTACTTCATCGCCAAGAACGACGGTTCGAACACGACGGCGTTCGCGAAGACACTGGCAGAGCACCAGCAGAACGTCGCGAAATACAAGCAGCCGTGACCGTTCGCTCCCGCTGGCCGGAGGCGGCCGATTTCTCGCCGCCACCGGGCTCGGCCGAACGCGCCGACTGGCAGGAAGCCGACGAGGCCGCCCGGCCGGATCGCGTTCGTCGTCTCCGCGAGCGACTCGCGCCCGCGGGTGTCGACGCGTTCTTCGGCCTTCGCGTGGAGACGAGCCGCTACCTGACAGGTTTTGCGCTCGGCGACGGCGAGGACCGGGTCGCCGGCAACTCCGGGCAGGTCATCGTCGGCCGCGAGGAGGTCGTCCTGCTCGCCGACTCGCGGTACGAGATCCAGGCCGCGCGGGAGGCGCCGGACACGCGGCTCGCGACCGTCTACGGCGATCTCCCCGCCCGCTGGCCGGAGCTGTGCCGATCGGTCGGCGCGCGTCGCGTCGCGGTCGAGGCGGCCGCGATCCCGAAGGCGGTCTGGGATCGGATCGCCCTCGCCGCGCCGGACGTGGAGCTCGTGCCGGTCGAGGGCTGGGTCGAGGCCGACCGGGCGACGAAGGAGCCGGCCGAGATCGAGCGGATCGCGGCCTCGTGCGCGATCGCCGACCGCGCACTCGCGACGCTGCTGCCCGAGATCCGGCCCGGGGTCAGCGAACTGGACCTCGCACTCCGCCTCGAGTGGCTCATCCGGACGGGCGGCGCGGACGGGCTCGCGTTCGACGTCGCCTGCCTCTCCGGACCGAAGGCCGCGCTTCCGCACGGCTCGCCGGGCGATCGTCCGGTGGCGGAGGGCGGCGTCCTGCTGTTCGACTTCGGCGCCCGGGTCGAGGGCTATCGGAGCGACATGACGCGAACGCTGTTCGTCGGCGAGCCGAGCGCGCGCGACCTCGCGATCTACGAGCTCGTCGAGGCGGCGCAGGACGCTGCGATCGCCACGCTCGAGGAGGCGGTGCGAGCGGGCGAGCGGCCGCTCCCAACGGGACCGGCGATCGACGCGGTCGCACGGGACGTGATCGCGGCCGCCGGCCACGGCGGCCACTTCGGCCACGGGACGGGCCACGGGATCGGGCTCGCGACACACGAGGACCCGCGGCTCTCTCGAACGGGCCTCGACGTGCCGCTCCCGTCGCCGACCGTCTTCTCGATCGAGCCCGGGGTGTATCTCGCCGGCGAGACGGGCGTGCGGATCGAGGACCTCATGCTGCTCGACGCCGCGGCCGGTCGCGTGGAGCGCCTGACGCAGTTTCCCCGAGAACCGCTCGTCGTCGGCGGGTAGTCGATCGGCCCCGCGAGGGCGGCCCCGCGACTGCGCCGGCCGCCTTCGCGGATCGGGCATTCCGCCCCGCTACAATCGTGATCGACCCCGAAGCCTGCGCGAGCGGACCATCGTGTCCGCCGCGCCACGTCCCGGAGCCCACGACCGAATGATCTCCACTGGCGACCTGCGCAAGGGCGTCGCGATCGAGCTCGACGGCGACCTGTGGCAGATCCTCGACTACCACCACATCAAGATGGGTCGCGGGTCGGCCCAGGTCCGGATCACCCTTCGCAACATCAAGCGCGGCCAGACGATCGAGCGGTCGTTCCAGGCCGGCACGAAGTGGCCGCGCGCGCAGATGGAACGGCGCCCGGTCCAGTTCCTCTACCGCGACGGCGACGACTACCACTTCATGGACACCGATTCGTACGACCAGTTCAGCCTCCGCGGCGAGCAGTTGGCCGACGCGACGAATTACCTGAAGGACGGCATGACGCTCGAACGGACCGCCTACCAGGGCGAGACGATCGGGGTGGAGCTGCCCGTCTCGGTCGACCTCACCGTCGTCACGACCGAGCCCGGCTTCGCCGGTGACACCGCGCAGGGCGCCCGAAAGCCGGCCACGCTCGACACCGGCCTCGTCGTCTCGGTGCCGCTGTTCGTGAACGAGGGCGACACGATCCGCGTCGACACCCGAACCGGGGAATACATCACCCGTCTCTGAACGGCGCGGAGGGAGCGCCTCGATGCCCACGAGCGATCGAGCCCCGGACGACCCGCCCGATTGGGCGCTCCCGTCCTGGGACGCGCTGACGCCGGCGGCCGGGAGCGGGTCCGGACCGCGGTCGCCACGCCAGCCGCGCGCGGCCGACCCCGGACCGGCGGTCGGCCTCCGCGTCTATTCGGTCTCGGAGGTGACGCGGAGCATC
>DASXWX010000050.1:0-9374 GCA_036503395.1 Candidatus Limnocylindrales bacterium | reverse complement strand
TCGGCGCCAAGTGGCTGTTCGACCAGCTAGGCGGCAAGGGCACCGTCTGGTACACGCGCGGTCTCGCCGGCAACTCGGCCGACTCCGATCGTGATATCGGGTTCAAGAACGTCCTCAAGGACTACCCGAACATCAAGGTCGTCCCGAACGCGGACGGCGTTTTCACCGGCTGGGATCCGGCCAAGGCGACGCAGGTCACCAACGACTTCCTGGCCAGCGGTCAGTACGACTCGATCGACGGCATCTGGGCGTCCGGCATGGGCGCGCAGATCGTGGACGCGATCAAGGCCGCCGGCAAGCCGCTCAAGCCGATCGCCGACGCCGACATCGGCGCGTTCGTCAAGCAGCTCCTCGACCCGACGAACTATCCCGGGCTCAAGGGTGCCGCGGTCACGAACACCGCCTCCGTCGGCGGCGCGGGGATCACCCTCGCCCTCAAGCTGCTCAACAAGGAGAGCGTCACGGCCGACCCGAACGCGGGCAAGCCGAACACCGTCCTCCTCGATCCGGTCCTCGTGGACAACACGACCGACCAGGGCAAGCAGCAGCTCCAGGCATGGCTCGCCGTCCCCGGCATGGATCCGCTGTGGCCACTGAGCCTCTCGATCCAGGGCTGGACGACGTACGATCCGAACACCGTTCCGAACTCCTGCAAGGGCGCCTGAGCCCGAGCGGAGACGCAGCACGCACGGGGGACGCGGTTCGCCGCCGTCCCCCGTGTCGTTCTCCGAGCGACGAGGACCGATGACCGTCACCGCGAGCGATCTCCTGCTCGAGGCGACCGGCGTCTCCAAGACGTACGGCGCCGTCGTCGCCCTGCGGTCCGCGTCGCTGGCGGTCCGACCCGGCGAGGTTCACGCCCTGATGGGCGCGAACGGGGCCGGGAAGAGCACCTTCGTCAAGATCCTCACGGGCGCCGTCCGTCCCGACGCGGGCCGGATCGTGGTTCGCGGCCGTGAGCGCACGGTCCACTCCCCGGTCGAGGCACGCCGGGGCGGCGTGGTCTCCGTCTACCAGGAACCGGCCGTCATCCCGGACCTCGACATCCGGGCCAACCTCCGCCTGACCGACACGCCCGTCGACGCCTTCCGCCACTGGCTGTCCGAGCTCGGCATCGACCGGCTCGACCTCTCCGCGGTCGCCCGCCGCCTGCCGCTGGCCACGCTCAGGATCGTCGACCTGGCGCGCGCCCTCGCGATCGAGCCCGACGTGCTCATGCTCGACGAGATGACGGCCGCCCTGCCGGCGAACCTGACCGAGCGCGTCCTCGCGGTCGTCAACGGCCAGCGCGGGACCGCACGGTCCGTCGTCTTCATCTCCCACCGGATGATCGAGATCGGCGCCGTGTGCGACCGGGCCACGGTCCTTCGCGAGGGCGAGACCGTAGGCGTCGTGGACGTCACCGCCGGGTCCGAAGACCGGATCGTCGAGCTGATGCTCGGCCAGATCGCCGGGGAGAGCCGCGAGGTCGCCGAGCGCACGGCACGTGCCGAGTCCGCGGCCACGCCCCGCCTGTCGGCCCGGAACCTGGCCGCGGGCACGAAGCTGACGGACGTCTCGTTCGACCTCCACCCGGGCGAGGTGCTCGGGGTCGTCGCCCTCGAGGGCCAGGGCCAGGACGAGCTCTTCGACATCCTCGCGGGATCCGCGCGGCCGAGCGGCGGCAACCTCCTCGTCGACGGCGAGCCGGTCTCGTTCGGCCATCCCGCGGACGCGATCCGGGCGGGCCTGGTCTACGTGGCCGCCGACCGGGCCGAGGCACTCCTCATGCAACGCTCGGTCCGCGAGAACATCGCCTTGCCGTTCACGGCACGACCGGCGCGCTGGGGCCTGATCGACCTCCGGTCGGAGCGCCGGACGGTCGACCAGGCCGTCCAGACACTCCAGATCGACGCCCGTGCCGGCAACGAGGTCCGTCGGCTGTCGGGCGGGAACCAGCAGAAGGTCACGATCGCGCGCTGGGTGGCCGGAGGCGTCCGGACGATGCTCTGCTTCGACCCGACGCGCGGGATCGACATCCGGACAAAGCAGCAGATCTACGTCCTCATACGCGACCTCGCGGCGGCCGGCGCGGCGATCCTGCTCTACACGTCGGAGCTCAAGGAGGTCCAGCTGGTCTGCGACCGGGCGATCGTCGTGTTCGGCGGGCACGTCGTCGAGGAGATCGCGGGCGCCGACGCGGACGAGGCGACGCTCCTGCGGGCGGCGTACCACCTGCGGTCCGGCGCGCAGCTGCCGGAGGAGCTGACGGCGGTGGCCGAGCGATGAGCGCCAGCGCGGCGACGATCGAGGGCGGACGCGCCCGCGGGGTCGGGGCGAGCGCCTGGGCGCGCCGGAACCTGTGGACGATCGGCCTGCTCGGCCTGCTCGTCCTGCTCATCGTCTTCACCAAGCTCATCCAGCCGAGCTATGGCGCCGGCGGCGTCCAGAGCCTCGCGATCGCGGTCCTGCCGCTGGGATTCGCTGCGGTCGCCCAGGCGATCGTTGTGATCGCCGGCGGGATCGACCTCTCGGTCGGCTCGATGATGGCCCTCACCAGCGTCATCACCGCGACCCTCATGCAGGGCCAGAGCGACGTCTTCGGCGTCGGCGTCGTGATCGGCGTCATGCTCCTCGGACTCCTGCTGGGCGCGATCAACGGCGGCCTCGTCGTCCTGACGCGCGTGCCGGACATCATCGTCACGCTGGCGATGCTGTTCGTCTGGGCGGGCTTCGCCCTCATCGTCCGGGCGGCTCCGGGCGGCCAGGCCTCGCCATGGCTCATGACCATCGTCAACGGGAAGTTCTTCAGCGAGTGGGTCCCGAAGGCCGGCCTCGTCCTGCTCATCGTCGTGGCGGTCGTCTGGATCCCACTCTCGCGCTCGAAGATCGGGCTGTCGATCTACGCGATCGGCAGCAACCAGCTGGCCGCCTTCCGGAGCGGGATCGCGATCGGACCGACGAAGGTGATCGCCTATGCCTTCGCCGGGCTGTTCGCGGCGATCGGCGGGCTGTCGCTGACCGCGTCGACCGGGATCGGCACGCCGGTCCCCGGCCCCTACACCCTCGAGAGCGTCGCGGCGGTCGTCCTCGGCGGGGTGAGCCTCGCCGGCGGTCGCGGCGGCGTGTTCGGACCGATCGTCGCGGTCGTCACGCTTCAGCTCATCCAGACCGACATGACGTTCCTCAACGTCAACTCGAACCTCGCGATCGTCGCCCAGGGCGTGATCCTCATCGGGGTCCTCGTCCTGGGCAGCGTCCTCGAGATGCGGCGGGAGCGGGCGTGAGCGCGATCGCCGACACGAGCCACTGGCGGAGCACCGGGGCATGGCGGACGCTCTTCCGCGACCAGCCGACCGTGCCGCTCGTCGGGCTGCTCGCGCTGCTCGTCGTCGCGATCGAGATCGCCGAGCCGGGGATCGTGGGTCCGGCCTGGGTCGGCGTGATCGTGCGCGCGGCGATCCCGCTCGCGATCCTTGCCGGCTGCCAGACGCTGACGATGCTCACCGGCGGCATCGACCTGTCGGTCGCCGCGATCGGCTCCATGGCGGGGTTCGTCACCGCAACCCTGATCCACAGCCCCGGCGGCGCCGTCCAGGGCGTCGTCGTGGTCCTGATCGTCGCCGCGCTCGCCGGGGCGGTGACGGGCGTCGGGGTGGGCGTCTTCCGCGTCCACCCCCTGATCATGACGCTGGGCATGAGCTTCGTCGTGCTCGGGCTGTCCAACGTCTGGCAGCTCCAGACCGTCCAGACCGGAGCCGGCGTCCCGCCCCAGCTCCGGACGCTCGGCTCGGGAGGTTTCCTCGAGGTCTTCCCCTACAGCCTCGTGGTGTTCGTGCCGCTCACGCTGCTGATCCTGTTCGGCCTCAGGCGGACCGGCTACGGTCGGCTGCTCTACGCGATCGGGGACAACCCGATCGCCGCCCGGCTCTCGGGGGCCCGGTCGTGGCAGGTCCTGGTGGTCCTCTACGTCATCTCGGCCGTGCTCGCGGCGATCGCGGGGCTGCTGGTCTCGGGCCTCTCGAACACCGCCAGCGTCTCGCTCGTCGACGGCTACCTCCTCTCGTCGGTCGCGGCCGCGGTGATCGGTGGGACCTCGATCTTCGGCGGCCGGGGCGGGTTCGGCGGGACGATCGTCGGGTCCCTGATCCTCACCGTCCTCAACGCCCTGCTGATCGTCGTCGGGCTGCCGGAGCCGAGTCGCCAGGTGGTCTTCGGCGGGATCATCGTGATCGTCGCGGCCGCGTACACCCGCGTCACCGCCGAGTCCTGAGGCGGCGCCGTGTCGGCGGCAACGCGACATCTCGGCCTCGACCTCGGCGGGACCAACATCAAGTGGGCGGTCGGCGAGTCCGCCGACGGGTCGTGGACCACCCTCGACCGGGGCCAGGTCGAAACCCCGATCGCCGACGGCGAGGACGCGGTCGTGACCAGGCTCGCATCGGTCGGCCGCGAGACGATCGAGCGATGGCCGGGTGTCGCGACGGTGGGGATCGGCGTTCCCGGCCTGTATGACCCGGTCCGCGGCTCGACGCGCTTCCTCGTGAACTTCCCGGGCGGCTGGCACGGCGTGGCGGTCGCGGGTCCGGTCGGCGCCGCGCTCGGGCTGCCGGCGGTCCTCATCAACGACGCGCGGGCGTTCGGGCTGGCCGAGCTGCGCGTGGGCGCGGGTCGTGGCGGGCGATCGATGATCGGACTGACGCTGGGGACCGGCGTCGGCGGCGTCGTCGCGGTTGACGGCCGGGTCGTCTTCGGCCACGACGGAACGGCCGGCGAGATCGGCCACCAGACGATCGACCCGGACGGGCCGCCGTGCAACTGCGGCAACAATGGCTGCCTCGAGGCGTTCACCCGGGCAGACCGGATCGCGGCGGCGTGCGGGACCACAAGCGCGGCAGATGCCTTCGAGCGGGCGCGGGCGGGCGAGACGGCGGCGCTTGATGGTCTCGCCGCCGTCGGGCGATATCTCGGGATCGGGATCGCCAACATGCTGGCGGTCCTGTCGCCCGATCGCGTCGTGATCGGCGGCGGTGTCGCAGCGGGAGTCGACCTCCTCCTCCCGGCGATCCACTCCGAGCTCGCCCGTCGTGTCCGGACGACCTCGCTCGACGACGTCGAGATCGTCACGGCCGAGCTCGGGACGTGGGCGGGAGCGATCGGCGCCGCGATCCACGGGGCCGAGACCGCACTCGCTGCGGCCGCCAGCCCACCCTCCGCAGTCGTCGCATGACCGAACCCGACTACCGGCCCCAGTACCGCCAGATCGAGCAGGCGCTCCGCGCGCAGATCGCCACCCTCGCGCCCGGCGAGCGGCTGCCGTCGGACGCCGAGCTGTGCGCCCAGTTCGGCGTGAGCCGGATGACCGCGCGGAACGCGATGGAACGGCTCGCCGTCGACGGCCTGATCCGGCGGGAGCCGGGGCGCGGCAGCTTCGTCGCGGCGCGACCCGCCCATAGACGCGCGAACCGGCTCATGACGTTCACGCGGGAGATGGTTCGAGCCGGTCGCCGGCCGAGCTCGCGGCTGCTCGCGCGGGCCGTTCGTGTGTCGTCCGATGCCGAGGCGAGAGCCCTCGGGCTCGAGCCGGGCGACCGAGTCGTCGAGGTCCGTCGCCTCCGCCTGGCCGACGGCGAGCCGATCGCCCTCGAGACCGCCGTCCTGGTCGCGGCCTGCGCGGACGCGGTCCTGGCTGCCGACCTCGCCCACGGCTCGCTCCACGAGACGCTGGCTCGTTCCGGGTTCGTCCTCCACCACGGCAGCGGGACGATCACGGCGGCGGCAGCGTCGGCCGAGGACGCGACGCTCCTCGGGATCGCGGTCGGGGCGCCGCTCCTCGTCGAGCGCCGCGTCATCCTCGACGGGCACGCTCGGCGGATCGAGGCTACCGAGTCGCGCTACGCCGCCGACCGCTACGGGCTCGACGTCCAGTTCGACGTCGAGGCGCCCGAGGTCGCCGGCTGACCGGGATGGCGCCGACGGAGGTCCGGGGCCGGCTCGTTCTGCACGACCGGGTGGCACCCGGGCGGGTGTCGGTCGCCGACGGCTCGATCGTCGGAGTCGAGGCCTCGGAGGTGTCCGACGCCGACTCCGACCTGCCAGTCGTCGCCCCGGGCTTCATCGACCTCCACGTCCACGGCTGGGGCGGCCACTCCGCGATGGGCGACCGCGCGGCGCTCGACGGCATGGCCCGCGCGCTCGTGCGGCGCGGCGTCACGGCCTTTCTCCCGACCGCGGTCACGGCCCCGGTCGAGGCGCTCGCCGCGTTCGCCGAGCGGGTGCGGGGGTGGGCGCCGTCCGCCCCTGACGACGGGGCCGAGCCACTCGGCTTCAACCTCGAGGGCCCGTTCCTCGCACCGTCGCGCCGTGGGGCGCACGCCGAGGCGTACCTCCGGACGCCGGCGGACGTGCCGGACACCGCGCTCGGACCGCTCCTCGACGGGCTGCGGGTCGTCACGATCGCCCCGGAGCTGCCCGGGGCGACTGCGCTCATCGCCCGCCTGGCGGCGCGGGGCGTGGCGGTCTCGCTCGGGCATTCGGCGGCATCGCTGGCGGAGGCCCGTGCCGGCTACGACGCCGGCGCGAGGTCGACCACGCATCTGTTCAACGCCATGAGCGGCGTCGATCACCGGGCACCGGGGCTGGCGGTCGCGGCCCTCCTCGAGGACCGGGTCTGGGTCGAGCTGATCGCCGACGGGATCCACGTCGACGCGGGGCTCTGGCCGCTGATCGGCCGGACGAAGCCGGCCGACCGCTTGCTCCTCGTCAGCGACGCGCTCCCGCTCGCCGGCACGGGCGATGGCCGCGGCCGGATCGGGAGCCTCGAGGTCGAGGTGGCCGGCGACCGGGCGACGCTCGCCGGGACGCAGACGCTCGCGGGCTCGGTCATCGCCCTCGACACCGCGGTCCGCAACCTCGTCGGCTCGGGCGCGCCACTTCCGGAGGCGGTCGCGGCGGCCTCGGCGAACCCCGCGGCGCTCCTCGGCTTGACCGACCGGGGCCGGCTCGCGGAAGGCTTGCGGGCCGACCTCGTCGAGCTCGACTCGGACCTGCGCGTTCGGCGGGTCATGCGCCGGGGCGACTGGGTCGAGCGGTAGGCGGGCGCGACCGGGCGGCAGCGGTCGGTCATCTTCACGAATACCAGTCCGAGTAGTGGTACGCGTCTCGCATCAGCCGCGTTTGCCGCAACCCTGCCCTCCTGAGCCGTTATCACCAGCCACACTGGTAGGCGCGACGAAACGTGGCCCGCCGAGACACATTGCACTCATGAGGCTGGTATCTGTGATGCAGCGACGGGGCGCGGCTCGCATCGCGACTCGCCTCGCCTCCGTCGCGGTCGTGATCCTGGTCGTCACCGCTTGTACCGCTCAGCCGCCAACCCCAACCGCCTCACCGCACCCGACGGCCACGCCGTGGACCGGGCAGTTGCCGTTTCCGTCGGTCGCCGTCGGGCGGATCGTGTGCGGGAGCGTGCCGCGCGACAGCTGTGAGCGGATCGTCACGCTGGTGGCCCAGGGCCAACCCGCCCTGGCCGCGTCCCCGCTCGCGGTGGTCGACTTCGGCGGAGAGGAGGTCATGATCCACTACGGGAGCGACGAGCCGGTCCTCGTCGCGCTCGAGCCCGTCGGCGGCGGCGACTACTGGATGGACCCGCCGACCTGGGTCGTGACGGGCTGGGCGGACCAGTTCTCGCTCGTCCAGGAATGGCGCGCCGGTCCGTTGCCCGCCGCCTTTTCGACGCTTCTCCAGTCCACAGGCCTCAACTGACTCGGAGGAGCTGCCCGACGCTCACCCCTACCGGCGGCGTGTGTGGTCAGGCGGCCGCACAACCTCGCGTGTCGGGGACGAAGAGGCCAGAGCTCGGGGTATCCGTCGGCCCAGGTCCTGTAGTCCGATTTGCCGGGCGGCACGCGCGGGGGTTGCATCGAGCTCAGAGGGACTCACCCGGCCGATCGTCTCGTCCGAGTCAAACCCAGCGCATCAGCCCTTCGCTCGCCGCCTTGTGACGGCCGATTCTCACCCAGTGATAACCGAGGAGCGGAACGGCGGCGATTGGCCGGCCCTGGCCCACTCCGGACCGAACGCTCGTGCGCGCTCCCAGCGTCCGACGGCCAGCCCCGGTCCTGATTCGATCGCCAATCGGGCCGCTTGTGCCGCGCGTTATCACCCGGTGAGAATTACTGGCGGCAACGGAACGCCTTGGCAGGGCCGGATCCGCCCGCAATCGCCTCAGCGGTCGGGCATCGCCTCGAAGGTGCGCTCGATGTCGTCGAGCATGCGGGCGGTCGCGCGGGTGACGACGTCGAGGTAGCGGCGGCCGAAGTCGGCGTTCGACTCGCGGGCGTCGCCCCACGTGCCCGAGTGCGTGGCCCGGTAGACGGAGCCTGGCGAGGAGAAGAAGAAGGCGGTGTGGACGGCCGCGCCGTTCGTCGCCTCGGGGAACGGCGGCATCTCGGCGTTCGCCGCGTCGAGGTCGACGAGGTCGGGATCGAGGGCCATCACGGCGGACGTCTCGCCCTTGTTCGCGTGGAGCCCGTTCGAGGGGTCGAAGAACTCGGCCCCCTCCTCGGCGGTCATCCCGTCCCAGTAGTTGACCGGGAATGCGCGCGCGCCCGAGGCCAGCCGACCGGCGTCGGCAGCGGCCGCGCATGCGTAGGCGATCGCGTACGTGTTGTCGTAGTGACCGTTGAGGAAGACGATCCGGCGGAAGCCCATCCGCGAGAAGTTCGCGCAGAGATCCTCGATCAGGGCAGCGAACGTCGACATCCGCAGGTAGACGACGCCGGTGAACCCGGCGTGCGGGTAGGACAGCCCGTAGTCGACCGTCGGCGCGACGAGCGCACCGCGCTCCTCCGCCACCCGGCGCGCGATCTCGGTCGGGACGAGGGCGTCGGTGCCGAGCGGGCCGTGGGGCCCGTGCTGCTCGGTCGAGCCCACAGGGACGATGACCGTCGCCGCCTCGCCTCGCTCGCGGAGGTGCGCCTCGATCTCGGGGTTCGTCATGTGGGCCAGGAAGACGGTTCGGGGCTTCATCGGCTCCTCCTTCGTTCGTTCATTCGACTGTCGTCGTCAGCTCGCCGATCCCCTCGATCCAGCAGGTCATGACGTCGCCGGGTTCGAGATGGCGCGACGCGAGCGGCCCGATCCGCGCCGGCGTGCCGGTGGCGATGAGGTCGCCGGACTCGAGCCGGACGTGGCGGCCGAGGTAATCGAGGATCGCCGTGATCGGAAAGCGCATCTGCGAGGTCCGGCCGTCCTGGACGTCGATGCCGTTGAGTCGCATCCCGAGCCGGAGGTCGGCGGGATCGAGCTCGGCAGCGGGGACGACCAGCGGACCGACGGGACAGAACCCCGGCATCGACTTGCCGAGCAGCCACTGATCGCCGTCCAGCCACGGG
>DASXWX010000049.1:0-1936 GCA_036503395.1 Candidatus Limnocylindrales bacterium | reverse complement strand
TGCCCGAGACGAATCGCTCCACCTGGCCGTGGTCCACGACATAGAGGTCGCCGTCGATGTAGAGGCTCGAGAACGCCGAGACGTCGCGGGGCGCCGAGAGCCAGCTGTTCGTGCCCGGTGTGGACGGATAGCCGCCGCCGTCCGCGGCCGGCGGGTAGCTCAGGATCTGCTCTGCCGACGGGTCGATGACGTAGAGGTTGTAGAGCCCGAGCGCCGGGTTGCGCAGGTACGTCCCGATCCCCCGGACGTCGTTGCCCCAGCCGGCCGAGTCCTTGACGGGGATCCGGACCACGACGCCGCGGCCCTTGTTGTTCGAGGGCGTCCAGCGCCAGAGCTGGTTCTTCGCGTCGAGTACCAGCACGTCCTTGGCGCCGGTCGACAGGAACCGCGGCTCGGCGACGGTCCCGCCGTGGGCGTGCATGCCGGCCTTCACCACGACCTGCGGCTTGACCGACTTCGGGTCGCCCGACAGCTCGAGCCGGTAGACGGACTTCGTGTTCGGGTCGAGGACGAAGGCTGCGCCGTCCGACCCGACCACGAGCGAGCGCAGATCGACCGCGGGCTTCGAGGGAAACGTGAACCGGACGCTGGCCGCGACGTCGACCATGCCGGCCAACCGGTCGAGGCCGCGGGCGACCTGGGACCGGAGCGATCCTGTCGACGATTTGGGGATGCCGGCAGCCTCGGCCGCATCGAGGTTCTGGGCGGCGTCGAGGAGGAGCTGCTTCGCCTGCGAGGGGTCGTTTGCAACGAGGTCGATGCCGGGGCCGAAGACGCGGGTGACATCTGCCTGCGCCTCCTCGAACGCCCGCTGGCCCGTCACGAACGAGCTCACTTCCTGGCGCTGGCGGTTGCCCGCCGCGACCCAGATGGCCGTGCCCAGGGTGAACGCGACGGCGACGAACGCGAGGAGGGCGACGGCGGCGCGCCGCTGCCGGTCGCGCCGCGCGGAGTAGACGGTGACGTGGCCGCCCGCCGCGTCCTTTCTCGGCAGGACGTCCTGGGCCCGGTTGAGGAGTCGCCCGAATACGCCGCCGGCCGCTCCACGGGCCCGAACGGCGCCGGCCTGCATCGCCGCGACGCCGCTGACGAGCTCGTCCGCGAGCGGGATCGGCGAGTGGTCGGGGACCCCCGCCAGCGGCTCCGCGGGGCGGACGGGGACGAGCGTCCGCGTCCGGTGGGTTGCGGCGACCTCCGTCGCCTCGATCGCGATCGCCGCGTCGGAGCCGCGCCCGTCGGCGGCCGCGAACTGATGGTGAAGATGCTCCATCGCCGACTGCGGGTGGAGCGTCACGAGCGCCGTCTTGAGCTCGTCCGGGCCGACCTTCGCGACGAGGTTCGGACTCGCCAGCACGAGCGAGTCGCCGACCGTGACCTCGCCGCGCCAGACCTCCGGCTCGAGCTCGGCCGTGGGCAGGCCACGGGCACGATCCGGGTCCGGCAGCGTCGAGAGTCGCGCGCCCCGGATGAGGTAGGCCTCGGCCGGCCCGACCGTGACGACGTAGAGCTCGTTGATCCGGACGACCGCGATCGCGACGCCGATCGGGCCACGGACCGGATCGGTCCCGAGGCCGTACCGCTCGCGGACATGCCCAAGCTTCTTGTTGGCGAGCCCGATCGCCTTGGCCAGGCAGGCCCGGACCCCGGCCGACTCGTCGTAGTAGTACTCGTCGCGGATCGTCTCGGCGACGAGCCGGGTCGCGTCGCGCGCCTTCGCGCCGGACAGCGCCGACGCGGCGAGCAGGTAGAGGCTTCCCTTCGACCGCGCGACCGAGCCGACGCTCGGCTCGACCACGACGACGGTGTCGGGCGAGTCGGGCAGGCGGTCGGGCGCCGGGACGACGCCGAGCTTCATCTGGAGCCTGACGGCCATGCGTGTCTCGTGGTCGGCGTTCGCCGGTGGCGGTGGGTTGCGAGCCTGAGGAACGACGATGGC
>DASXWX010000048.1:0-2140 GCA_036503395.1 Candidatus Limnocylindrales bacterium | reverse complement strand
GATCTCGTGGTGCGGCCGCAGGAACCCGATGAAGTCCGCCGGCACGATGTGCGTCCCCTGGTGGAGCAGCTGGTAGTAGGCGTGCTGGCCGTTCGTGCCCGGCGTGCCCCAGACGATCGGTCCGGTTCCCATGGCCACACGTGAGCCGTCGAGCCGGACCGATTTGCCGTTCGACTCCATGTCCAGCTGCTGCAGGTAGGACGGGAACTTCGCCAGCTCCTGGTCGTAGGGCAGGACGGCGTGGGTGTCGAAGCCGAAGAGGTCGATGTACCAGACCGAGACGAGCCCGAGGAGGACCGGGACGTTCCGCTCGAGCGGCGTGTCGCGGAGGTGCTCGTCGATCGCCCGGAAGCCGCCGAGCATCTCCCGGAATCGCTCGGGTCCGATCGCGACCATGAGCGACAGCCCGATCGCGGAGTCGTACGAATAGCGGCCACCGACCCAGTCCCAGAACTCGAACATGTTGGCCGGGTCGATCCCGAAGGCCCGAACCTCGGGCTCGTTCGTCGAGACGGCCACGAAGTGCTTTGCCACGGCGTCGTCGCCGGCGCGATCCCCGAGGCCGGCCAGGAGCCAGTCCCGCGCGGTTGCGGCGTTCGTCAGCGTCTCGATGGTCGTGAACGTCTTCGAGCTGATGACGAAGAGGGTCGTCGCGGGGTCGAGGTCTGCGGTCGCGTGGTGGATGTCTGAGCCGTCGACGTTCGAGACGAAGCGCGCCTCGATGCCTGCGTCGGCCCAGTCGCGGAGCGCCCCGTAGGCCATTGCCGGCCCGAGGTCGGACCCGCCGATGCCGATGTTCACCACCGTCCGGATCCGCTCGCCTGTCGCGCCGCGCCACTTGCCTGCGCGGACGCGATCGCTGAAGTCGGCCATCTTGCGAAGGACCGCATCCACGTCGGGGACGACGTTCCGCCCGTCGACCTCGATGACGGCGTCCTCGGGTGCCCGGAGGGCGACGTGGAGGACGGCACGGCCCTCGGTCGTGTTGATCTTCGA
This sequence comes from Candidatus Limnocylindrales bacterium, assembly GCA_036503395.1. Lineage (GTDB taxonomy): Bacteria > Chloroflexota > Limnocylindria > Limnocylindrales > CSP1-4 > DASSHA01. Next base: position 1,144 of record DASXWX010000048.1, on the reverse strand, counting down.
ACCGCTGAACATCGCCTCGATCCGCTCGGGCAGGCGAGCTCGGCGAGCCAGGGCCACGAGCAGCCGGAGGCTCTCGGGCGTCAGCCGGTTCTTCGACAGGTCGACGACGAGATCGGCCGCCTCGAACGTCAGCTTGTCCGCGCGCTCGGGGTCGTCACGGAAGAAGTCGCGAAGGTGGCGATCGCGGAGGGTCGTGTGGTGCGCCGTCAGCGCCGCCCATTCCGCGGACGAGGTCAGTAGCGCCGCCGGCAGGAGGTCCGCCGGCGTCGGAGCCCGGGGCACCTCGCGGCTCGTGTCGACCACGACCCGAGGATAGCCGCGTTCGCGGAATCGGCCGGCGCGAGGGGCCTAGTACCAGTCCGTATGGACGCTGTGCGACCAGGCGGCACAGGCAGTTCCGTACGCGCGGCCGATGTAGTCGAGGCCCCAGCGAACCTGGGTCATCGGGTTGTATCGCCAGTCGGCGCCCGCCGTGGCCATCTTCGACCCCGGCAGCGCCTGCGGAATCCCGTACGCGCCGCTCGACCGGTTGAGGGCTCGTGGCCGCCAGTTGGATTCCTTCGTCCAGAGGCGGTCGAGGCAGGCGAACTGGGTGGGCCCGAGTCGTACTCGCGCATAGGCGCGGGCGGCGGCCACCGACGAGGCCCGGTACTTGAGGATCGCGTGCGGCGCGCCATGGATCCGGGGCGCCCGGTGGGCGCGATGCCGGGGTATGGGGCTCAGGTCGCCCTCGAGGATCGGATTGACGACGGCGGTGGGGCGCTGTGCGGCCGGCGCGACCGGGGCCGCCGGAACGACGACCGGGCGGAACGCGGAGACCGTCGGATCTGGCGATGGCGCGTGGCCGGCAGCGAGCGCCACCACGGAGAGGGTCAGGGTGAGGCCGGCGACGCCGGCCGTCCACGCGCTGACCGCGACGCGGACGCGGGAATGCATGACGGGTTGTGGGACGACCTCAACGGGCCTGCCCCTGTCCTCCTCTCGAACGCCGTCGGCGGTCGCCGCGGCAGGGACTCGGGGTTATTCGGGAGCGCGGCGCGACGGTCCTCGCCTCGGCCGCTGCGACAATGGGTCGCCATGGGGATTGGCGCGGCCGCGGGACGTCACGGGCCGGGAATTTGGGGCACCCGGCAGCAGTGGCCGA
>DASXWX010000047.1:0-8681 GCA_036503395.1 Candidatus Limnocylindrales bacterium | reverse complement strand
GCAACCTGCGCGTCCTCGAGCGCGGGTCGGAGCGAGCGTGATGGATCGCGCCGCCGTCCTCGAGCTCCCGGTGAGCACCGCCCGTCCGCGGCGGCGGGGACGATTCCGGTTCCGGCCGCAGACCGCAGTCTGGTACGTCGTGTTCACGGTCATCGCGATCGTGTTCGTGTTCCCGTTCGCGTGGATCCTCCTGACGTCGCTGAAGGGCCCGGGCGACGTGCTGTTCGCGGTGCCGCCGCCGGTCCTGCCCCACGACTGGACGCTCGACAACTACGCGAACGTGCTCGCGAGCCTGCCGATCGTGGCCTTCTTCCGAAACAGCATCGCGGTCACGCTGGCCACGACGGCCCTGAACGTGCTGGTCGCGTCACTCGCCGCGTACCCGCTGGCGAAGATGCGCTTCCGTGGCCGCGACGCGATCTTCTACTTCCTGCTCGCGACACTGATCGTGCCGGTCCAGCTGACCTACGTCCCGAGTTTCGTGCTGGCCGTGAACGTCTTCCACTACTACGACTCGCCGGCCGCCCTCGTCTTTCCGAACCTGGCCAGCGCCTTCAACATCTTCCTGATGCGCCAGGCGTTCCGGGCAGTGCCGGACGAGTTGATCGACGCCGCGCGCGTCGATGGCGCGCGCGAGCTCCGGATCTGGTGGCAGATCCTCATGCCGATCGTTCGGCCCTCGCTGGCGGCCGTCGCGATCTTCACGTTCGTCACGTCGTGGAACGACTTCCTGTGGCCGTCGCTCATGCTCCCGACGATGGGCAACAAGACGCTGCCCGTCGGGCTCGTCGCGCTCCAGAGCCAGTTCAGCTCGGACTTCCGCGCGATCGCCGCAGGCGTCACCATGACGGTCGTGCCGATCCTGATCTTCTTCGTCGCCGCGCAGCGGTACTTCATCCGCGGCCTCGCCGGCGCCGTCAAGGGGTGACCGACGCCGCGCGCCTGGCGGGCCGACGGGTCGTCCGCTCGTTCGAGGGGACACGACCGACGCCGGGGATCCTGGATGCGATCGCTCGCGGACGAGCCGGCGGCGTCGCTCTCTATCGTGGCCTCAACGTCGAATCACCCGACCAGCTCGCGCGCCTGACCGCCGCTCTCCAGGCGGCGCGGCCTCGGGGCGACCCTCCGCTGCTCATCGCGCTCGACCAGGAGGGCGGCCAGCTCCAGGCATTCGGCGAGGGCGCGACTCCGTGGCCGGGCAACCTCGCGCTCGGGGCGGCTGGATCGACCGAGCTCGCGGAGCGCGCCGCGTCTGCGATCGGCCGGGAGCTCGCGGCCGTCGGCGTGAACACCGTCTGGGCGCCAGTCTGCGACCTGCTCCTGGACCAGAGCGTCGTCCTCGGCACCCGGCCATTCGGCGACGACGCCGTGGCGGTCGGAGAGCTCGCCGCCGCGACGGTCCGTGGCTTTCGCGCCGCCGGCGTCGCCGCGACCATGAAGCACGTGCCAGGGCACGGCACCGCGACCGCGGACTCGCACTACGATCTGCCGGTGGTCGAGGCCGGCGCTGCGGAGCTGGAGCGCCACCTCGTCCCCGTCGCCGCCGCGGTCGGCGCCGAGGTGCCGCTGGCGATGGTCGCGCACGTCGCCGTTCCCACGGTCGTTGGCGACCGGACGACGCCCGCAACGTTCGCGCCGGCGATCGTCGAGGACGTCCTTCGCGATCGGCTCGGGTTCCGCGGGGTCAGCGTGTCCGACGCGCTCAACATGGGCGCGCTCGGGGACCTTTCGGATGCGCCACGACACGCGGTGCGCGGGGCAGCCGCCGGCCTCGACCTGCTGCTCCTCCTTCACCCGCCGGACATCGAGGACGCGGCCACGAGAGCGGTTGGCGCCGCGATCGCCGACAGGCGAATCGCTCCTGATCGTGCAGCGGCCGCCGAAGCTCGGATCGAGCGTCTTCGGCGAGGCTTCCCGCGGCCCGACGAGCGCGATCCCCGCCGTCTGGCGGTCGTCGGGTGTGCGGAGCATCGAGCGCTCGCGCGCGAGATCGCGGAGGCGTCGGTGACGCTCGTCCGAGACAGCCAGGGGTCGCTCCCGTTGAGCGTCGGGCCCGTGCTGGTCGTCGCGCCGCGACCCGTCGACCTCACACCCGCCGACACGTCCTCGTACCTCCAGCTGGGCCTCGCCGACGCTCTCCGGGAGCGGGGTCTCGAGGCCGAGAGTCTCGAGATGCCGCTCGATCCGTCGTCGGCCGACGTCCACGGGATCGTCGCGCGCGCCGCAGGCCGGACCGTCATCTGCGGCACGATCGACGCGGCCGTGCACCGCGGCCAGGCGGCCCTCGTCGAAGCCCTGCTTGCGGCCGGGCGCCCGACCGTCGCGGTCGCCCTACGGACGCCCTACGACCTGGTCGCGTATCCGAGCGTCGGGACGTACGCCTGCACCTTCGGCATCCAGCCGCCGTCGATCGAGGCCCTGGCGGACGCGCTCGTCGGTCGCATCCCTTTCCGGGGTCGACTCCCCGTCGTGCTTCCCATGGATGCGGTGGCGGCATGAACCTCCGTTCGGAGATCGGCGAAGCGCCGGACGTCGTCCGTCGCCTCGTCGAGCGGGGTCCGAGCAAGCTCGAGGGCGTTCGCGCCGCCGCGCTCGGTCGCTCGATCGGGTTCGCGGTCATTGCTGCGCGCGGCACGTCGGACCACGCCGCCACGTACGCCCAGTACGTGCTGGGCGCGAGGAACGGCCTGCCGGTTGCACTGGCAACACCGTCGCTCACGACCGTGTACGGAGCCACGCCGCGGCTCGCGAACGCGCTCGTCATCGGGATCTCGCAGTCGGGGCGCTCGCCCGACGTCGTCGGCGTCGTCGAGCACGCGCGATCGCAGGGCGCGATGACGCTGGCGATCACGAACGAACCGGACGCGGAGCTCGCAGTCGCGGCGGAGTTCGTCCTCGACCTCGCGGCCGGTCCCGAGCGTTCGGTGGCGGCGACCAAGACCTACGTCGCCGAGCTCGCCGCTGTGGCTCTGCTGTCCGAGGCCCTCCGGACCGGAGACACGTCTCCGAGCCCTGATCTCGCGGCGGTGCCAGGTGCGGTCGAGGCGGCGCTCGAGGGCGAGGACGCGGTGGCGGCGTCCGCCGCGGACGGCGGCCCCGACAGCTGCGTCGTGCTCGGCCGGGGGTTCCAGTACGCGACGGCCCGGGAGTGGTCGCTCAAGCTGAAGGAGGTCGCCGGCATCCTCGCCGACCCGTACTCGGCGGCCGACTTCGAGCACGGCCCGATCACGCTGGTCGGCGCGGACTTTCCGATCCTCGCCGTCGCGACGGCGGGTCGCGCGCTGGCCGGGGTGATCGCCCTGCTCGAGCGCCTGCGACGGGTCGGTGCCGATCTGCTCGTCGCGTCCGACGAGGACGCGGCCCGCCGGCTCGGGCGACGCTTCATCGCGCTACCCGCCGGGGTTCCGGAATGGCTCGCGCCGATCGCCGCGATCGTTCCGGCGCAGCTGTACGCCTATCACGCGGCGCTCGCGCGCGGCGTCGACCCGGAGCGCCCCCGGCACCTGCGAAAGGTGACCCTGACCACCTGAGCCAGCGGCGTCAGGCCTTCTTGCCGAGCGCCTCCCGCGCCAGCTCGTACGCCCGGGCGACGTCGCCCTCGTCGGCATAGAGGTCGCCCCACTCCGAGAGAACCTCGCGGCGGCGTGCGTCGCCGTCCTTGCGCGCCAGGTCGGCGGCCGCCCGGAACGACTCGTGCGCGTCGGCCGAGCGTCCCAGCTGTCGCGCCGCCCGTGCCGACGTCAGGTGAGCGCTCAGCAGCGCCCGCCGGTTCTTCGCCCGCTTCGCGATTCGGATCGCCTCGCCGGCCTTCTCGAGCGCGCCTTCGGCGTCGCCCGCAGCGAACTCGATCTGGGCCTCGGTCTCGAGGACGTGGGCGAGCCACCGCTCATCACCCGTCCGCTCGAACTCGCGCCGCGCGGTCTCCGCGTGCTCCCGCGCGCGATCCAGCTGGCCGAGGGCGAGATGAACAAGCGCGAGCTCGTTCGAGAGGGAGCCGACTTCGCCTTGGCTCTCGGCCGCCCGATAGAGGCCGAGGCTCTCGGTCGCGGCACGGATCGCGGCCTCCATGTCACCGGCCTCGCGGTAGCCGCGCGCCAGCGCCCAGAAGTAGGCCGCGCGCCGACGGTCGTCGAGCTCGTCGACACGCGCCTTCGCCTCGGTCAGGTGCGCGAGCGACCGCTCCGCCTGCCCGAGGTGGGCTTCGAGCATCGCGATGCCGACCAACACCCGGATCTCGAAGTCGGGCGCGATGTCGAGCCCACCGCGGACGGCTCCGAGGATCGAGTTGAGCAGCTGGCTCGCTTCATCGAAGTTTCCGGCGACCTGATGGGCCGAGGCGATCCAGTAGCGGCTGTACGCTTCGAGAGCCGCCTGCCCGAGCCGATCGAACAGGGCGGCGGCCTCCGACGCGGCGGCCAGGCTGTCGCGAGGGCGATCGAGGCGAGCGTAGGCCTCGGCCAGCCCGAGCTGAAGCTCGGCGCGCGAGCGTGGATCCGGCTCGGTTTCGAGAAGTGTCGTGTAGCTGTCCGCGGCGGCCTGCCAATCGCCCGACGCCAGGCGCGCGTCGGCCTCCAGTCGCCGCCACGCGAGATCCGGGTCCGTCAGCAGCGCCGCGGGCGTCGTTCCGAGTCGACCGGCCAGGAAGTTGAGGGCCGCCACGGACGGCTTGATCAACCCGTTCTCGAGGGCGCTGATGTAGGCCTTCGTATACCGGTCACCGGCGACCTCGCGCTGGGTCATCGCCGCGCGCAGCCGGGCGGCCCGAATTCGCTGACCGATCGCCCGCGCGACGTGACGATCTTCCTGGGCGAGGCTGCGACGAGGGGTGGTGAGCGCCATGGCGCGGACTATACAGGCCGGTCAGGATCTGTTGACCGAGTGGATCAGCTCTTCGGGAGTGATTCCGAGGCGCTCGGCGAGGACGATCAACGTCGGCAGCGACGGCAGGGCGAGTCCCGCCTCGAGCATTCCCACGTAGGCACGAGTCAACGGCCGTCCGAGCTCGGCCTGGGTCAGGCCGGCAGCGCGGCGGCGCTCGCGGATTTCGTGACCAAGGCGGCAACGGATCTGCTCCAGCCGCGCCTCGCTCAATAGGAAAGTATTACTTGACTTGGCCACGGCTGCTTCCTTACCGTTCTCCTGGCCGGTAAGTCCCCACCGGCTGTTCCGATCGAGCGGGGCGACGGAAAGGAGCGTCGCCCATGCTTCGTTATCGCCCTACGGTTCGCAGTCTCCTCGCCCTCGCGCTCGCCCTCGCGGCGTCGGCAGTCTCCGCCGGCATCGCGCTCGCAGACGGCGGCATCGGGCCGCTGCCCCACTAAGCGCCCTCGTCGACCCAGGATTCACGATGTCGCCCCCTCGTGCCGGAACAGGATTAGAAACAGTATCCTACGGTGGATGCACCTTCGATCCGCCGAGAATCACGATCAGCGGCCCGACGGCCTGTCGCTCGGCGACCTGATCGAGGAGCTCCGCCGGATCGAGCGCCGCCGGCTCGAAGCGACCCCTGGAAGCAGCGAGTACATCGAGGTGCTCGGCTTCGAGCGGACGACGGTCGACCGGATCCGCGAGCGGATCGACGCTCTCGATCGAGGGCCGTACTGGTCCAGGTCCGACCCGGCGGAGGGCAGGCCGGGCGCCTGATTCCGTCGCCGGCGGCTTCCGGTCGCGATGTCGACCATACTCGCGCCGATGGCCGAGCTCCCCCTGCCGAGCGGTGCGTCGTTCGCGGTCGCGGCGACCCCGCCGGGGACCGGGCCCGGGTTCTGGGCCGGGGCGTCATCGGCGGCGCTCGACGCCGACGGCACGTTCGTGGTCGCCTACCGCGTGCGGCACGGTGACGCCCACCGCGGGTCGACCGTCGTCGCCCGGTCCGGGGACGGCGAGCGACTCGAGACCGTGGCGACGCTGCCGCAGGAGCGATTCGGTGCGGCGTCGATGGAGCGGCCGGCGATCGTCCGCACGGAACGCGGCCGCTGGCGGCTCTACGTCTGCTCGGCGACGCCGGGCTCGAAGCACTGGTGGATCGACGCCCTCGAGGCGGACGACCCGGCCAAGCTCGGCGAGGCCGAGGCACGGACGGTCTTCCCAGGCGACGATCGGACCGGCGTGAAGGACCCGATCGTCCACCGGACCCGCGACGGTTGGGAGGCGTGGATCTGCTGCCATCCGCTCGACGAGCCCGGTGAGGAGGACCGGATGACGACGGCGTATGCGACGAGCGAGGACGGGCTCGCCTGGCGCTGGCAAGGGACCGTCCTTCGGCCGCGACCCGGGACGTGGGACGCGCGCGGCGCGCGATTAACGGTCGTGCTCCCCGATGGTCGTGCGGCGTACGACGGGCGGGCGACGAAGCAGGAGAACTTCCTGGAGCGAACGGGTCTGGGGCGCCGCGGCGCGGATGAGCAGATCCGGCCGCTCGGGGCAGAAGCGGTCGCGGACGTTCGCTACCTCGACGTGCTTCCGCTCCCCGGCGGCGGCCACCGGATCTGGTACGAGGCGCGGCTGCCGGACGGCTCGCACGAGCTGCGAACCGAGGCCGTTCCGGCCTCGCGCATCGCGCCGCCACCGGTCTGAAGCGAGCGACCGCGTGTTCCGGAGCCTCGACTACGTCTATATGCCGAGCGCCGAGGTCGCGGCGGACCTGCAGTACTTCACGCACGTCCTCGAGGCGCAATGCGTCTTCGCGATCGACTCGATGGGGACGAGGGTCGCGATGCTCGACCTCGCCGACGGGCCGCCGCGCGTGCTCCTCGCCGGCCACCTCGAGGGCGATCGCCCGGTCCTCGTCTACCGGGTCGACGACCTCGATGCGGCGGTGGATCGGCTTCGCGCGCGGGGCTGGGCGGACGGGCATGGGCTCGAGATCCCGCAGGGGCCGGTCCGGTCGTTCGTCGCCCCGGGCGGCCAGCGGCTCGCGATCTACGAGCTGACGCGGCACGGTGTCGAGGCCGGTTTCGTCGGTCGTCGCGACTTCTGATTGGCGCGCCCGGCAGGATTCGAACCCGCGACCATCTGATCCGAAGTCAGACGCTCTGTCCACTGAGCTACGGGCGCGCGGACGGACATTAGAGCACGGCCGATCGCACGCCCGACTGCGATGCGCCCGTTCGCGATACTGAAGACCTCCGTATCGGTGACAGACATGTCGTTTCGTCGATTCCTGGGGCTCGATCAACCCGTCCCGCGGCCGCCACGAGCCGATCCGTCCGAGACCGAGACGGTCCGGAGGATCGTCGCCAGCCTCGAATCGATGCCACCCGAGCGGGCGCGGCTCCTGGCCGGGATGGCCTACATCCTGGCGCGTGCCGCGAACGCTGACTTCGAGATCAGCGACGCCGAGACCGCGACGATGGAACGCGTCCTCGTCGAGGACGCCGGCCTCGACGAGGCGCAGGCGGTGCTCGTCGTCGAGATGGCCAAGCTGCAGGCGCGGGCGGCGGGCGAGACCGAGGACTACCTCGTCACCCGCGAGTTCCGCCAGGCCGCCTCGCTCGAACAGCGGCTCGCCGTGCTTCGGGCCTGCTACGCCGTTGGGGTAGCCGACGACTCGATCTCGAGCACGGAGAGCGCGACCCTGGACCAGATCGCCAACGAGTTCGACCTCGATCCGTCACAGGTCCGGTCCGTCCGCGCGGAGTTCGCCGACAGGATTCTCGCTCGACAGTTGCTGGAGCAGCGACTGCGCCACTGAACTCCGGGTGCCTGGTGACCCTGGGAGGAGCGCCGCAGGCGCCTGTGGCGCTACCCGGCGCTCGATTCGATGACGTCGAAGATCTCGACTTCGGGGCTTCCGCCAGCCTCGCGGATCAGGCGTCGGGCGAACGGCTCCTCGCCGGACGCCCGCATCGCGTCGAGGGCGGCGCGATCGCGCCATAGCGTCGCCACCCCGACCGTCGCGCCCGACCCGCGCAGGAGCCAGGTCGCCTCGAGGCCGGGCGGTCGGTCGTGGGACAATCCCGCTCGATATTGATCGGTCATCCTGTCGACCGCAGACTCGTCCACTTCACCGCGGACGAGGGTCAGAACGCGCGACATCTCGATCCCTCCGTGGCACCTCGGATCGCGACTTCGAGGATCTCATGTGGAGCTCGCCTTTCAGGCGGCGGCGGCGAGCTCCACGAGCGGGACGCCCGGGTCGGCCAGGAGCGCGCGGTCGACCTGCGCGCCCTCGGCGACGAGGCGGTCGAGGGCCTTCTTCGCCTCCCAGACGTTCGCGTGCATGGCCGCGGTCAGTCGCTCGTCGCGAAGCCAGAAGGCGAGGAAGGCGTCGTCGCTCAATCGCCGGACGACGACCTCGTCCGAGGCCGCGAACCGGCCGACGAGCTCCATGCCGAGATCGAACTGGTCGGAGAAGAAGTAGGGGATGCGCGCGTACGCGTCACCGCGCCCCAGCAGGTTCGCGGCGGCCGTGCGGCCCTGGCGGCGGGCGTTCTCCCAGTGCTCGCTTCGGACGCGCTCGCCGTATCGCGGGTGCCACGCCGAGGCGACGTCGCCCGCGGCGAAGACGCCTTCGACGGCGGTTTCGAGCCGCTCGTCGACGACGATGCCGTCGGCGACCGGGAGGCCGGCCCGCTCGGCGAGCTCGGTGCGGGGCGTCGCGCCGAAGCCGACGACGACGAGGTCGGCCGTGGCGACGGAGCCGTCCGCGAGTCGAAGCCCGGGCCCGGGCTCGGCAAGAC
>DASXWX010000046.1:0-3106 GCA_036503395.1 Candidatus Limnocylindrales bacterium | reverse complement strand
ACGACCTCGAGGTCGGCGACCTTGTAGATCCGGACGAGATTGTCACAGGCGATCATCGCGCCTTCGCCGAAGCGGACTCGATCGGTCGTCCGCGCGGCGGCCAACCGGCCCGGCAGCACGGCCGCCGTGGCCCCGCCGCCGGTCGGCAGCTCGACGATGCGGGAGCGTCGGTCCGGGTCTGTCATCTCGTCCTCTCGATCAACCGATGCCACGGCGAATGATCGCCGCGATTGCCGGCCGACGCTCGATCGCCGCGCCGATGGCGATGCCCACGGCCGCGAGCGCGACGACGTAGGCGAGCAGGAGGGCAAGCGCCGGCGCCTCGACGGCGATCGGGATCTCGAGCGGCGATCCGACGACGCCGGTGAGCCCGAGCCCGGGCCTCAGGGCGACGAAGAGGATGGTCCCGATCGCGACGCCGAGGACGACGGCGAGCCCGACGATCGGCCCGTGCTCGGCGACCACCAGGGTGACGGCCTGGCGGCGGGTCAGCCCGAACGTCCGGAGGATGCCGGTCTCGGCGGTTCGCGCTCCCGCGGCGAGCGTGAGCGCGGCCAGGACCGCCAGCGCCGCGTAGGCCGCACCCGCAATTGCGGCGACCTCGACCCACGCCTCGACCGCCCGGACGATCGGCGAGTCGCGGACCGTCGCGGCGACCTCGCTCCGCGTCGTGATGGTCATGGGGCTCGCCTGCGAGGCCGCGAGCGCTCGAAGCGCCGGCGTCGCGGCGTCGGGCGCGCGGACGAACAGGTCGGTCGCCTGGAGCAGCAGCGAGCGGCTCGCGTTGAGCTCCGGCATCGATCCGATCATGAAGGCGCCGCCGGGGTCCAGCGTCGGAAACGTGTCGCGGACGGCCACGACGCGGAGGGCCGTCTGCCGGCCGTCGATCGTGACGTTCGGGGCGCTGCCGACGTGGAGGCCGTTCGGGCCCGACGCGAGCGCCGTCGAGATCACGACCGGAACGGGATCGCCGGGTGCGAGCTTCCTGGCCGGCGTCACCAGCTCGGGCGGCAGGTCGGCGTCGAGCGGCAATCCCGAGCCCAGCCGGGCATAGGCCGGCGCGTCGATCGCGAGCAGGTCGGTCCGTGGACCGGCCGCGCCCGCATTGACGACCGTGCGGTACGCCGGGGCAACCGCGTCGGCACCGGCCTTCGTCGCCGCGTCGGCGATCACCGGCGGGAGCACCCCGCCGTTGGCCCGGATCCGAACCGGCGCACCGACGTCGTGCCAGGCGATGACGTCGGCAGCACGATCGAGCTGGCCGAGCGCCAGCGCCGAGAATGTCCCGACGATGACGGTCGCGAGGAGCACGAGCAGGAGCGCGCCGCCACCGCCGAGTCGGGTCGCACGTCGCAGGCCGAGCGCAACGGGCAGGCCGCGACCACTGCCCGCGGCCCGCGCCGCGAGCGACAGCGGCAGTGGCAGGATGCGGCGCGCGACGGTGCCCGCGGCGATGCCGGCGAGCGCCGGTGCGGCAACGAGGAGCGGATCGATCCCGACGGTGCCGCCACCGCCGGCCGCGTTCACCGTTCGCTCGCGGAGGAGTGCGACCGCCGCGACGGCGACCCCGAGGAGGCCCGCCTCGAGGACGAGCCGCCGTCGGTCGACGCGACCGCCCCGCGCGCCCGCCGGCGGGGCGTCTGGCGGCGGCAGCCGGACGACGGTCCCGCCGATCAGCCCGAACGCGACTCCCGCGACCGCGGCCACGGCGACGACCGACGCGGCCGGCATCGGTTCGCTCGCCGACCCGAGGGCGACCATGCCGACGAGCACGACCGCAATGACGGCCGCCGGTGCGACCAGGAGCACGGCCTCGGCCGCAGTCGCGATCGCGAGCTGGAGCCATGACGCGCCGCGAACACGCCAGAACCACGCCGTGGCGCGCCGCCGCCGCGCCGCCAGGAGCGCCACCAGGCCGAAGGCCGCGCCCGCGATCACGGCCGGCCCCGTCGCGACGACCGCGACGACGGCCAGCGCCGACTGCCAGGCTGCGTCCTCGCGCTGGAGGATCGTCGGCAGCAGCGAGAAGATCACGGCACCGCCGTCCGACAGGCCGCTCGCCGGGAGCGTGGACTGGAGCCGTCTCAGGTCGAGCTGGAGCTGCCCGACGTCGGACGCCCGCAGGCGGGCCGGATCGACGAACAGCCGCCAGCGATAGTGGATGGGGAGTCCCTCGAGCGGCGCCTGGTTGAACGAGCGGCCGACCGACGTCGCGCTCGTCGTGTAGTAGGGGGCGTAGGCGGCCGGCGCGGCGAGCGCGAAGAGGTCGAGGAACTGGACGTTCGACGAGTAGACCCGCTGGGTCGGATGGACGAGGGCCGCCTCGTCGAACCAGAAGGGATCGTCGGGGTTCGAGATCCGGTAGATGCCCACGATCTCGACCGCCGTGCCGACGGGCGCCGCGCGCGGCAGCGGGTCACGCGGATCCGGTCTCAGGAGCAGCGTGTCCCCGACTCCGACGCCGAGGCCCTCCGCCGATTCGTCGACGAGCGCAGCCTCCATGACCGGGGTCGTGAACGCGGGCAGCTGGCCGGCGGACGGGATCGTGGCGGTCTTCGTGGTGCCCGCCGGGGCGCGCCCCGCGACGAACGTGATGTGGTCGAGGGCACGGGGCTCCCAGCGGATCGTGAGGACGGCCGGGACGTGCTGCGGCTCGACGACGGACCAGCGGGTCGAGTCGATCGCCATGACCCGGTCGGCGATCGTCGACCGAAGGTGACCGGGAAGCATTGCCTGGAGTCGATCGCCTTCGGCCTCCGCGTCCGCGAGCGGGTCGGCCTGGTCGCAGGCGCAGATTCGGGTCTGCTCCACCAGCTCGACGCTGCGATCGGAGACCGCGTAGCCGGTCACGGTGGTCCGGAGCGCGTCGTCGGCCGTCGCCGTCAGGAGCCGCGGCCCGAGCGCGAAGAGAAACGCGGTGATCAGCACGAGGCCGGCGAGCGCGAGCGACGGCCCGACCTCGTGTCGGGCGCGGCGCAGGAACAGGAGGACGAGGCGGAAGCCGCTCATCATTCCTCACCTGCGCGGATGGCCGCACCGACGTGGAGCGGCGGCACCTGGCGCGTGGCGATGAGGAGTGCCGCGGCCAGCAGGGCGATCGCGCCGA
>DASXWX010000045.1:0-5624 GCA_036503395.1 Candidatus Limnocylindrales bacterium | reverse complement strand
GGCGGAAGTTCGGGCTCGGGCGCGGGCACGAGCTCTGGTCCGACGCGCTCGAGGCCTACTCGCACCTGCGCGACGTGGTCGCGTCCGAGGCGATCGACTGCGACTGGGATGAGCGCGGGCATCTCGAGCTCGCCTGGTCCCGGGCGCACGCGTGGGGTCTTCGGGAGCACGTCGAGGAGCTGCGGGAGGGTGGCGTCGAGGCGCGCTGGCTGCCGAAGGACGAGCTGCGGGCGGAGATCGGGACCGACTTCTACGCCGGCGCCGCGGCGATCGAGGGGTCCGCCGGTGTCCACCCCGGCAAGCTCCTGGTGGCGATCGCGCGCCTTGCCGAGCGCGACGGCATCGGTCTCCACGAGGCCGCCCACGTCCACCGGATCGACGTTCGCGGCCCGCGGCTCGTGCGCGTCGAGACCGCGAGGGGAACGACCGAGGCCGGAGCGGTCGTCGTCGCGACGAACGGCTACACCGATGGCGCGGCGCCGTTCCTCCGCCGCCGGATGCTGCCGATCGGGTCGTACATCATCGCGACCGAGCCGCTCTCGCCCGAGCTGGCCGCTTCGGTTGCGCCGACCGGCCGCGTGTTCTTCGACTCGAAACACTTCCTCTACTACTGGCGGCTGACCGCGGACCGCCGCGTGATCTTCGGCGGCCGGATCTCCTTCCTGCCGACCAACACGACCCGGACGTCGCGGGCGCTCGTCAAGGGGATGCTCGACGTCCACCCCCAGCTCGAGGGCGTCCGCATCGAGTACGCGTGGGGCGGCAAGGTCGGCTTCACCTTCGACCGGATGCCGCACATCGGGCGCAAGCCGCCGATCTGGTACGCGATGGGCTACTGCGGCACGGGCGTCTGTCTCTCGACCTACCTCGGGACGAGGCTCGGCGAGTGGCTCGCCGGCACGCGCGACGCACCGGCCCTGGCCGACCTCCCGTTCCCGCTCGTTCCCGCGCCCTACGAGGGCCGCCCCTGGTTCCTGCCCTTCGTCGGCGAGTGGTACCGGCTGCGAGATCGCGTGGATCGACGGCGACGGTGAGCGCACCGTTCGTGGCACCATGCGCGAACGGTGGGGCGCTGACTGGGCCGATGGGAGGGGCTGATGGCGGACGCAGTTTCGGGCAAGGAGGAGGCACCGCAGACCACGGCCGAGGCACTGGCCGACTGGCGCGCGGCCGAGCAGGCGGCCGCTGTCGCTCGTCGAGGGCGGGTTGCCGCGGAGCAGGCGGCCACGGCTGCCGCGGAAGCCGCTGACGCCGCGGTGGCCACGGCATCGGCCGCGAGGACCGCGCTGGAGGCCGCCTCGCTGGCCGAGGCATCGGCCGCCAAGACGGCAGCGGCGGCGAAGGTCACCGCTCTCGCGACCCAGGCCGATCTCGCCGACGCGACCAGCGAATCGTCGCTCGCGGACGTGGACGAGGCGACCGCGAAGGCGAACTACCAGGACGCAGCGACGCGGGCCCGCGAGCGTTCGGGAGACGCGCGGACCTGACGGCGGCGGCCGGCGACCATCACGTCGCCGGCGTTCTGGCGAGCTCGCGGAGGATCTCGAGAAGACGGTCGACGTCGGCCTCGGTCGCGAGGTAGTTCACGTTGCCGGCACGGAGGTAGGTCCGGCCGCGCAGCGTCGTCGTCGACAGCCAGCCCTCGCCCGACTCCTCGAGCGCGAGCGCGAGCCGGTCCTGGTGGGCGTCGAGCGCCTCGAGCGTCATCCGCGCGGACGTTTCGGCGCCGAACGGCAGATGGCGGAGGCAGACGACCGACAGCTCGGGCGCCGATGGCGCGATCTCGAAGTCGTCGGCCTCGGCGCAGCGACGGGCCATGTGCTCGGCCACCTCGACGGTCATCTCGACGAGCCGGGCCAGCCCCGAGGTGCCGAGGTGCTGCCAGCTGAGCCACAGCTTGAGCGCCCGGAAACGCCGTGAGCCTTCCATCCCGTAGCGGTAGAAGTGGAGCGGCTCCGTCGACGCCGCCACGTGCTGCTCGCGACCGGCTTCGCGGTAGTACTCGGGCGAGCGATGGAACGTCCGAAGCAGGTCGTCGCGCCGGCGGACGACGAGTGCCCCCACGTCGTAGGCCTGGAAGAGCCACTTGTGCGGATCGACCGTGACGCTGTCGGCCAGCTCGAGGCCGGGCATTCGGTCGGCAAGCCGCGGCGAGAGGCGGACCGGCGCGCCGTAGGCCGCGTCGACGTGGAGCCACAGGCGCTCGCGGCCGGCCAGCGCGGCCAGCGCCGGGACGTCGTCGACGGAGCCGGTGTTGGTCGAGCCGGCCACCGCGGCGATCGCGAGCGGGGTCAGTCCAGCAGCGCGATCAGCGGCGATCGCGTCCGCGACGACCGGCGCGCGGAGCCTGAACGCCTCATCGGTCGGGAGGACGACGAGGGTCTCATCCGGGAAGCCCAGCTCGGCAAGCCCGCGCGCCACCGAGAAGTGGGCCTGGTCCCCGACGTAGACGCGGACGCCCTCGAGCTCGCGGCCGCGCGGCGGGCGGTCGAGGCGGAGGACGTTCGCGAGGTGGACGTCGCGGGCGAGCGTGAGCGCGAGGAAATTCGCCATGACGCCACCCGACGTGAGAACACCGAACGGACCGGTCGGGTCGGCGAACGTTGCGGCCGGGTAGCCGACGAGGTCCGAGAGCCAGCGCAGGACCTCCTCCTCGACGAATGCCCCGGCGGGCCCGCAGTTCCACACGTCGACGCCCTGGTTCGTCCATTGGGCGAGGGCTTCGCCGGCGATCGAGGCGAGCAGCGGCGGCGGCGTGAAGTAGCTGAACTGGCGCGGATGCCACGGATTGAGCATGTGCGGGGCGAGGCGAGTCCGGAACTCGTCGAGGACGTCGGCGAGCGGCCGGGGGTCGCGAGGTGCCGGGGCCGGCCCGCCGTTCGCGCCGAAGTGTCGCGCCCGAAGCTCCGCGTACCCGATCGGCTGACCCGTCGAGCGGCGAAGGCCATGGTCGAAGAGGTAATCGAGGGCGGCGGACCAGATCGCTTCCCCGGCCGCCTCGAGGGGCTTGCGATTGCCGTCGGCGTCGCGGATGCCGATGAGCTCCGGCTCCGGGTGCCAGGCGAACCGGTCGCGGAACGCATTCGCGTGGCGGCCGCGGCGTTCGGTGGTTCGTGCCATCGAGGCGAGGGTACGGGTCCCGGGCCCCACTTGCGGCGGTCCGTACGCTGCAAGCATGACGGTCGGCGGCCTCGTCGTCCGCGGCCAGGCGCTTCCGCTCGGCTGGATCGCCCTGCTTGCGCTTCCGCTCGTCGGGCTGGCGCTGCTCCTGCTCCGCCCCGAGCTCGACATGGAGTGGCAGCATCACCCGAGCCACTTCTGGCTCGTGCTGACGACCGCGGTCGTGAACGTCGTCCTTGCCTACGTGACGAACCTGGCCGCCGGCCGCCACCGCGACGGCCGGACGATGCTCGTGTCGCTCGCGTTCCTCGCCAGCGCGGGGTTTCTCGGCCTCCACGCGCTCGCGACGCCCGGCGTCCTGCTCGCGTCGTCGAACACCGGCTTTGCGATCGCGACACCGGTCGGTCTGTTCGTGGCCTCAGGATTTGCTGCCGCGTCAGTCAGCCCGCTCGCAGGACCGCGCGCGGCGGCGCTCCATCGCCGGCACGGTCTGCTGCTCCTGCTGCTCGTGACCGCGATGCTCGCGTGGGGCGCGGTCTCGCTGGCGAACCTGCCGCCGCTCGGTGGCCCACCGCCGGGCCAGGAGGCCGTCGGCCTGCTCGACACCGCCGGCGCGGTCGCGGTCGCGCTGTACCTCTTCGCGGCCTGGCGGTATCTGCGGATCCAGCGCCAACGCCGAGACCTCCTGTCGCTCGCGGTGGCGGTTGCATTCGTGCTCCTCGCCGAGGCGACCCTCGCCGTCGTGCTCAGCCGGAACTGGCACCTGAGCTGGTGGGAGTGGCACGTGCTCATGCTCGGCGCGTTCCTGGCGATCGCGTTCGGGGCGCGCGACGAGTACCGGCGGCGGCGGTCGCTTGCCGGCGCGTTCGGCGGCCTCTACTCCGAGGCGACGCTGGCGCGGATCGACCGCTGGCACGCCCGCGCGATCTCGGCGGTCGCCGACGCCGAGGCACGGAACGAGGAGACGTCACGGGTCCTCGGCGATCTCCGACGGGAAGGGGCCAGCGACGAGGAGATCGCGCTGCTGTCGCGCGCGGCGACGGAGCTCCGGCGCCTCGACGCGCTCTTCCGGCCCTACCTCCCGACGGGCGTCGCGGACGAGCTCCGGCGCGACCCGGGCATCGCCCGCCTCGGTGGTGAGGAGCGCGAGGTCACGGTGCTGTTCGCCGATCTCGCGGGGTTCACCGCCTTCAGCGAGCGCCACGCCCCCGCCGAGGTGATCGGGATGCTCAACGCCTACTGGGCCTCCGTGGTGCCGGTGATCGACGCGGCCGGCGGCGTCGTCGAGTACTTCGCGGGGGATGGCGTGCTGGCCATCTTCAACGCCGCGGGTTCGGAGCCCGACCACCCTGCGCGTGGCGTGCGAGCCGCCCTCGCCATCCTCGCCGCCGGGCGCGAGGTGTCCGCGGCAAACCCGGCCTGGCCGGTGTTTCGAGTCGGGGTGACGTCGGGTCGGGCGGTCGTCGGAAACGTCGGCGCGGAGGCGCGTCGAAGCTTCACGGCGATCGGCGACACGACGAACACCGCGGCCCGCCTCCTCCAGGCGGCCGAACCCGGCCAGGTCGTCGTGTCCGGGGCGACGTGGGCCGCCCTCGGCGGCCAGCTCGGCGGGGCGTTCGCGGGTCAGTTCGCCGGTCAGTTCGCCGGTCAGTTCGCCGGTCAGTTCGCCGGTCGCGCTCTCGGCCCGGTCGCCGTCAAGGGCAAACGCGACCCCGTCGAGGCGTGGGTGGTGAGCGGCGGGTAACGGCGACTTGGTCGATGGACGCACCGGACGGCCCTTGCGCTCCGCTCCTGCACTGGGAAACGCAAATCGGCGGTTAGGACGGGCCGGCCGGAGGGCGTGCTCGTGGAGCTCTTCGGTACGCTTCGGGCGTGACTTCCCCGAAAGAGCCGCCGCGGTCGACGCTGCCTGACGACGACGCGGGCGCGCCACGCGCGCAGTCGCCCAGCAGCCTGCCGCCCGTTCAATACAAAGGGGAGCCACTCGACGCCGCGCGCGGACCCGGCCTCGGATGCTTCTGGACGCAGCTGGTCGTGCTCGCGGTCCTGATCGTGCTGACGCCGGTGAGCGTCTACGCGGGCTGGCCGGCATGGGCGAGTGCGGCGCTCCTGTTCCTCACGATCCTGCTGCTGTTGTTCGCCGGCCAGACGATCATCTTCCTGCTCCGCCTGGTCGCAGCGGAACGGAGGCAGGGCCGCCGACGACCGATGGCTGCCGCCCGGACGCGAACGGTGGGCGAGCTCGAGGACGAGGAACGCGAGACACCTCCGACCGAGCCGCCCGCCGATCCCCACGTGCGAGAATAGGCCGCCCACCTGCCGGAGTCCCCAGGCCGCCAGTCAGGAGCGCCCGTTTCGTGCCCGTCCTCGCCACGTACTTCTCCGTCCGCCGCGGTCGCGATCCGTTCTTCAAGTTCTTCATGCGCACGCTCTTTCCGCGTCAGGTCAAGCGGTACGAGGAAGAGTTCGGGATGCGCTTCCTCGGCTGGTACAACGTCGCGTAC
>DASXWX010000044.1:0-4713 GCA_036503395.1 Candidatus Limnocylindrales bacterium | reverse complement strand
GGCCAGCGCGTAGGCCCCGTAGACGTCGGCGCCGCGCTGCCCGCCGCCGACGAGGGCGAGCGAGACGGGCACGCCTCGGTCGCCCGAATCGACTTCGCCTGCCACCCGGTGAGCGTAGGCGATCGATCAGGGCGCGGCGGTCTCGGTCGGTGCCGGGGTGTCGGACGGTTTCGGTGTGCCGGTGGGTGTCGTCGTGGGCTTTGGCGTCGGCGTCGGCGTCGGCTCGGAGGCCGGTGCGGGCTCGCGGACCGGCAGCACCAGGGTCCAGCGGTGATACCACTCGGACGGGCCGACCGTGGAGGCGACCGCCGAGCGCAGGTAGCCGGCGGTCAGCGGATCGTCCTTCGGGCTGTCTGTCTGGACGTACCAGCGGAAGCGGAACTTGAGATTGCCGTCCCGGAGCTTGTGCCGGCTCACCCGGTGGTTGACGTAGCCGTCGCTCTTCAGCGGATCGGTGAACCAGACGTACTTCAGGGCGAAGTCGTTCGAGGTCCGCGGGTTGGCGCCGCGCACCACGTAGCCGGTCATCACCTGGGCGTGGCCGCCACCCCAGGCGAGGATCCCGACCGGCATGTCGTATCGCGCGATGGCGCGGACCGCGGCATGGGTCGCCTTCCAGAAGCTCGAGTAGGTCCGGTCCTCGTAGACCATCCGGCTTGGCTCCTGCCAGGCGTCGTCGCCCCAGCCGTAGTAGTTGAGGGCGTTGCGCCAGCCGTGGGCGTCCGATCCGTCCCCGCCGGTGGCCAGGGTGTCGTTCGCCCGCTCCCAGGCGAGGATCGAGACCATGCTCCGCGGGTTCGTCGTCGAGCTCTTGGCGGTCGTCGGGCGCCAGGTGAAGCCGTCGCCGCCCGTGCCACGGAGGGCGATGGTGTTGAGCATGATCATCGCCGCCGCGGCGGTGCAGGCCGTGTAGTACGGATCCTGGTAGACGAGCGCGGACGACGTCCACAGGTTCCGCGAGTACGTCGTGCTGGCCTCAGCCGGGCCGGCCGCGAACGTCGCGGTCGCGAACCAGATCGCGATCAGGGCGGCAAGCTGGCGCGGACGCGCGCCGCGCCACGAGGCTCCTAGCGACACGACCTCATGGGCTGCGAGCGGGCCTTCGTCTCCATCTACCAGACCCTCCCACGACCGCCGCCCCGGGCCAATCCCCCAATCGTCCAACCCACGTCCGGGCCGGGCGCCGATCGAGGCGGTCAGCGCGAGGCGGGCTCGAGGTCAGCCGGAGGAAGGATCCCGAACCGGTCGAGGGGCCAGTAGCGGAGCCACGCGCGGCCGATGATCTGCGATGCGGCGACGGGCCCGAAGTCCCGCGAGTCCGTCGATTCCTCGCGGTGGTCGCCCATCACGAAGTACTCGCCGTCCGGGACGACCCACGTCGAGGTGCCCGGCCGCGCCGTCGTCGGCTGGCCCTCGTACACGTATGGCTCGTCGTACTCGGTCCCGTCGATCGCGACCCGTCCGTCGGACGCGATGTCGATCCGGTCGCCGGGCAGGCCGATGATCCGCTTGATGAACGGCTTGTCGCGATCGGGCCCGGTCGAGAAGCCGGCCGGCGGGTGGAAGACGACGATGTCGCCGCGGTTGTAGGGGCCGAGATGCGGCGTGAGCTTGTCGACGAGGATGTACTCGCGCGGGAGCACCGTCTGCTCCATCGATTCCTGCTCGACCTGGTAGGGCTGAGCGACGAAGGTCTGGACGCCGACGAAGATCAGCAGGGTCAGGACGACGGTCTCGAGGAGCTCGACCAGACACCCCGTCGCCGTCCGCTGCCGCGGCCCCGGCGTCGCCGGGGGCGCGTCGGGCATGGCCGTAGTCGCGGGTGTTTCCGCCACGTCGCCGGCGACCGGCCGGCCTACGAGCTCGAGCTGCCCGTGCCGACGAGCACGACGCCGGTGATGCGCGAGTAGTGCGAGTAGTAGGTGGTCCGCCGGATCAGCTTCCCGTCCTGGTAGACGCTGACCGTCCGCCACACGTCCTTGCCGTCGACGGGATACTCGAGCCGCTTCGTGACGCCCTTGGGCAGGCTCGAGGTGTACTGGCGCGTATCCGTCGCCGGCCGGACGTTCTTGACGATCGGATCGCCGATCACCACTCGCCGGCCGTTCGGGACGCTATAGAGCTCGAACCGGACGTAGCCGCTCGAGCCGTGCTGGATCTTGTACCCGCGGATGAGCACCGGGTACGGCGTGTCGTTCTTCCACGACATCGTCTGGGTCGCCCCCGACGCGCTGATGAAGACGGTCGCGTCGAGGCCGAGCGGGTAACGATCGATGTAATAGAAGTGGTTCTTCCGGGCGTGCATCTCCATGCCCGCTCGAAGCGCGGCGTTGAAGAGGGTGGTCGAGCAGGAGCAGATCCCCCCGGCCAGCGCGCCCTGCGGCTCCGTATGGCCGTCGATGATCGCGCCGCCCTGCTTGTAGCCCTTGGCCGAGGTCACGGACCCGACGGTGTTCCAGAAGTCGAAGGTCTCGCCCGGACCGACGACCGTGCCGTCGATGATGAGGGCCGGGATCCAGATGTTCGCCCCGAAGCCGTTGTTGACGTAGATCGGGAAGTACGTCGTCCAGGACGAGATCTTTCGCATCCGCGGCGCCGTCTTCTCGGCCTCTGCGGTCGTGAAGTTCGGCTTGGCAACGGTGAACACGAGCTGGACCGGGGCGGTGCCGCCGGACGTGCTCCGGGAGGCGACCGCCGTCGCGACGGCGGCCGTCGTGGCGTCGAGATCGAGCTTGCGGCCGTTGTGACCGGCCTTCACGCCGACGATGTTGCCGCCCTTGCTGATCAGGAACGAGGCGTTCGTCGGACTGACGTTGGCCTCCTTCGAGACCTTCTTGAGCGCGGCCCGGAGGCGGTCGGTGTCGAGCGTCGGGGCGATCCGACCGTCGGCCGTGGGCTGGAAGGCGATCCAGGGTCGGATCGTCCTCGACTTGAGCGTCCAGGTCGTCTTGCCGGCCGTCAGCTTCACGTCCGCGGCCATCCGGTTGGCCGCAGTCGCTGCCTGCTCGGCGACCGCCGTCGAGACCGACGGCTGGAGCGTCACGATGGGCACCTCGATCGTCGGCTCCGACGCGCTCGTGGGCGAGTCGACGGCGGCCACGAGGCGCCGCGCGAGCTCGTCGGCGTCAACGGCGCGGCCGGTGTGCGCCGGGCTGACGGTGAATCCGGTCTTCGTGGTGTCGATGGAGGCGTCGGCGGCATCGACTGCGATGAGCGTCGCGAGCGACGCGACGCGGGCCGAGAGTCGGTCAGCGTCGAGACGGACGGAGGGCGCGACCGTCGAGCCCCGGAGCGCGGTCTGGGCTTCGGCGACGACCCGCTCGACCGGCGATCCGGCCCGACCGACGGCGAGCGCCGCGTCGACCATCGCGTCGACGTCGGCCTGCCGACCGATCTCGTCGAAGCCGATCGTGATCGCGCCCTGTGGCGACGTCAGGTGGATCCCGCCCTTGCCGAGAGCGGCATACGCGGTCTCGACCCGAGCGATCGCGTTCGTGCGCGTCAGCCCGCCGACATCGACACCCCCGACGTGGACGCCGGGCAGGACCCGGTCCGCGAACGAGATGTCGTAGGCGTAGAGCGCGCCGGCGCCGACCGCCAGGGCGGCGAGCAGCCCGAGCACGAACGCGAGCACGAACCGGACGGGCCCACCGAACCGGCGGCTGGTCGTCGGAATCGCGGTCGCGGGTGCGATCGGGTCGGTCGTCGAGGTCATCGGGCGCTCATCCTAAGTCACCGGTCCGTCAGCGGACCGTGGGCCGGATCGGGCCCCTGGTCGTGGCCCATTCGTCAGCACGGCCCGAACGGAGACGAGGCCACGGGCGGCGACGTGACGCGCGGGCGCAGCCGGCCGCGCCCGAGGGTGGAAGAGCTGCGCGGCGCACGGAACGTCAGATGTTGCGCGGGACGACCACGACCCGGCGGTTCGGCTCCTCGCCGATCGACTGGGTCGCGACCGTGTCATTGTCGCGGAGGGCGAGGTGGATCCAGCGGCGCTCGAGCGCCGGCATCGGCTCGAGTTGCAGCATCTTGCCGGTCTCGCTGACGCGATCCGCGGCGCGCTTGGCGAGATCGGCGAGCTGGCGCTCGCGTCGGCCGCGGTAGTCCTCGACGTCGACGAGGACGCGGGTCCACTCGCCCATCTGGCGGCTCAGCATCAGGTTCACGATGTGCTGGAGCGCCGACAACCGCTCGCCCTTCCGACCGATCAGGACCCCCAGGGACTCGCGTTCAGCGCCCTGGGCGATCACGTTGAGCCGGCTCGTCTCGCCGGCCATGACCTGGACCTCGACGTCGAAGCCGAGGTGGCCCATCAGCTGCTCGAGGATGTCCTTTCCGGCCGCGAGGGCCTCCGGGCTCGCCTCGGCCGCCTGGAGCTCGGCTCGCTCTGCCGCGAGCGAGGCGCGCTGTGACGTCAGCTCCTCTGCCTCGGCCCCGCCGACCGGTGTCATGTCCGCCCGGGCAGGGCCGCGGCGGCGGTCGCCGCCACGATCCCGGCGCTCCCCACGTGGCGGACGGTCGCCACGCGGCCGCGCCCCGGCACCGGCCGCCTCCGCCTCAGGGGCGGGCCGGTCCTCGCCGTACGGCCGTGGTTCACGGTCGGAGTTGCGGCCGGCGTAGCCACGCTCGGCTCGATCGCCGTAACCCCGGCCGGCACGCTCGCCGCGGGGGCCTCGGTCGCCGCGAGGGCCTCGGTCGCCTCGGTCGCCTCGG
>DASXWX010000043.1:0-3975 GCA_036503395.1 Candidatus Limnocylindrales bacterium | reverse complement strand
CGACGAGGCGATCGACCTCGTCGTGGGAGCCGGACTCGGGCTGTGCGTCGAGATCAAGGGCGAGACCGCTGATGCCGCGGCGACGGCCGTCCAGGTCGCGCGGCATCTCGAGGCCAGGGGTCTGGTCGAGCGGGTCTTCGTCTCGTCCTTCGACCATGCCGCGCTCGCCGCGGCCCGGACCGCGGTCCCGAACCTGATCCTCGCTCCCGAGCGCCTGCCCGAGGCAGGGCCGTCGGACCCACTGAGGGCCGCTGATCAGGCCCGCGCGCTGGGCGCCGCCGCGCTCCAGCATCGCTGGGAGGACCTGGCGCCCGAGGTCGTCGAGGCCGTCCACGCGGCGGGCAGCGCCGTCTGGGCGTGGCCGATCGACACCCTCGAGTCGATCCAGGCCAGCGTCGCCGTCGGCGTCGACGCGATCATCGGCGACGACGTTCGGCTGCTCCTCGAGGGGCTCGCCGGGGACGCCACGTGAATGCGCCCACTGAGGCCGATCCGAGCCTCGTCGTCCTGTTCGACTTCGACGGCACGATCGCGCGGCTCGACCTGAGCGACGAGGTGATGCGCCGCTACGCGGACGTCGACGCCTGGGCGCCGCTCGAGGCGGCGTACCTGCGGGGCGAGATCGGGTCCCGGACGCTCCTGAGCCGGCAGGCGGCCCTGCTCCGCGGAGCGACGGAGCGGATCGCGTCGATGGTCGAGGGCGAGGAGCTCGACCCCGAGTTCCGGCCGTTCGTCGACGAGCTGCGGGCGCGGGGCGTCGCGGTGGAGGTCGTCAGCGACGGCTTCGGCTTCTTCGTCCGCCCCTCGCTCGACCGGCTCGGGCTCGCGGACGTACCGGTCTTCACCGCCGAGACCTCCTTCCCCCCCGGGCTCGTCACGATCGCCTTCCCGAACGGCAACGCCCGCTGTCGCGTGTGCGGCACCTGCAAGCGGGAGCGGATCCTGGCGCACCAGGCCGAGGGCCGGTACACCGTCTTCGTCGGCGACGGCTTCAGCGACCTGTACGCGGCCGCCCACGCCGACCTCGTGTTCGCGAAGGACCACCTGGCCGAGCTCTGCGCGGACCGCGGCTGGCCCTACCGGCCATGGACGACCTTCGCCGACATCCGGGCGGCGGTCCTCGGACTCCTCGACGCCGGGGTGCCGGCGGCTCGGTTGCGGCCGTTCGTCTGCGGCCCCGAGACCTGGCCTGCCGGGACCGCAGAGCCGCTCTGGGACCGGCCGCCTGCGCCGCGTGGGACGCAGCCCACACGGGTCGCCTAACCGGCCGGCGTCCCCAGCCGCCGCTCGAGCCGGTCGATCTTTGCGACCTTGCGCGTCGACGCACCGCCGGCGAACTCCGAGGCGAGCCAGGCCCGGACGACCGTCTTGGCCGACTCGGGACCGATGACGCGCGCCCCGAGGGTCAGGATCTGGGCGTCGTTGCTCTTCCGCGCCCGCTCCGCCGAGTAGACGTCGTGGGCCTGGGCGGCCCGAACGCCGGGGACCTTGTTGGCCGCGATCGCCATCCCGATGCCGGTACCGCAGATGAGGATGCCGCGGTCCGACCGCCCGGCCCGGATCGCGAGCGCCACGCGCTCGGCGACGTCGGGGTAGTCGACCTCGCTCGGCTCGAGCGGGCCCTCCGACCCGTCGAGATCGTCCGGCCGGAAGGCCTCGACCACGAGGCCCTGCGCCGCGAGGTCCGCCGCGATCACCTCGAGCAGCCCCAGGCCGGCGTCGTCGGCGCCGATCAGAATGGGTGAATCCCCGGACATGGCGTACCTCCTCTTGCCTCAGACGGCGACGGCGGGCATCCGAACCGGCGTCGCGGCGATCGCCGCGAACCGGCGGGGGTCGAGCGCAGCACGGCCGACGAACAGGCCCCCGACGGCCGGGACCGCGAGGAGCTCGGCCGCGCTCGACTCGTCGACGCTCCCGCCGTAGAGCACGCGCCGGATCCCGGCCCCGCGGCCGGCGAGCCAGCGGTCGATGGCGGCGTGGAGTGCCTGGACGTGATCGGGGTCCGCAGGGACCGCTCCCTCCCCGATCGCCCAGACCGGATCGTACGCGACGACCACGCGATCGAGGTCGGCCGGTGCCAGGCTGCCGAGCGCGCCGCCGAGCTGAGCCTCGACGTGGCGGCGCGACGGCGCGACGGGACCGCGGACGGGCTCCCCCACGCAGAGGATCGGCACGAGACTCCAGCGAAGCGCAGCCTCGACCTTGGCCCGGACCCGGGCGTCGGTCTCGCCGTGGTCGCGACGCCGCTCGGAATGGCCGATCTCGGCGTACCGGCAGCCGAGGTCGGTGAGCATCGGCGCCGACACGTCCCCGGTATGGGCGCCGGCGTCGTCGGGATGGAGGTCCTGGCCCCCGAACCCGATCCTCGAGCCCGCCAGCACATCGCGGGCGACGAAGAGGGCCGGAAACGGCGGCAGCACGAACAGGTCGCGCGTCGCCGTGAGCGGCTCGAGGAGCGGGACGGCCTCCGCAAGCCACCGCGCCGCCTCGCTCGGGGTGAGGTTCATCTTCCAGCTCGTGCCGATCAGCGGGCGCGTCATGAGCGACTCGTCGCCGCCGTTGCCGTCGCCGCCGTCGCAACGGCCTCGTCGATCGCCGCCCGCATCGCTCGCCCGCCGGCCGCCGCACCCTCCGGGTGGCCCTGGATCGCGCCGCCCGAGGCGACGATCACGTCGGTGCCGGCGGCCTCCACGATCGCCGCAACATGCTGCGGGCCGATGCCGCCGCCGGCCATGGGCATCGCCGACCGGACCGGGCGGTCGCTCAGCGGATCGTGAAGCGCCGCCAGCGTCGCCCGGTAGGCATCGCGACCGAGTGGTCGGGGTGCGTGGGGCGTGCTCGTGAGAACCGCGTCGGCGCCGGCGAGCCGGAGGAGCGCAGCGAGCGCACCGTGCCCAAAGCCACCCTCGGCGGCGCCGGTCCACGTCTCGACGCCGGCGGTGTGGGCGAGGACGGGCACGCCGACCGAGCCCGCGAGCTCCGCCAGCGCGTCGAGGCCGAGCGTGAGCGGCGTCACCATCACCGCGCCTGCGCCGGCCTCGACGGCCGCGCGTGCGGTCTCGGGGAGCAACGACGGAACCGTCGTGACGTGAGCGACGTAGCGGGTCGCCCGGCCGGTCGTCGCCGCCACCGCATCGATCGCCGCGACATATGCCCGCGTCCGCTCGCCCACACGAGAGAAGGCCGGATCGGCGAGCAGCTCGTCGTCCTTGATCAGGTCGACGCCGCCCCGTGCGCTCTCGGCAGCGAACCGGGCACCGACCTCGGGCGGGAAACCGGTGCAGGGCTTGATCATGTTGAGCAGGAGCGGCCGGCCGACCACGGCCGTCACCGCTCGCCAGCCCTCGACGCCGAAGCGAGGGCCCGGGTAGCCGTCGAGGAAGCGGGCCGGGACGTCGATCCGGACGACGCGCATCGCGATCGACGTCGAGGGATCGTTGCCGATCGCCGTCGTCAGGAGCATCGCGAGCGAGGCGCCGAGATTGGCGACGGGAAACGCGACCGAGAGGAGCCACCGCCCCGCCGCCGGGACGCCGCCGACCGGTTCGTCCGGTGCGGGACGACGAAGCTCGACGACACGCGCACCGTGCAGGCGACGCATCTCGTCGGTGATGCCGGGGACAGGCTTCCAGGTGCCGAGGCTCTGCCCAAGCGCGAATGCCTCCGCGGCCGCGCGCGCGCTCGGCTCGTCCCGGGACAGTGCGGCGAGATAGGAGACGACGACGTCCTCGCGCGGCTCCGGCCCGGTCGCGACGTCCACGGACGAACCAGAAGCGCTCTCGACGGTCACGGCGCGACGATTCCGGCACCCGCGACGGGCGGCTCGGAGATGACCCCCGGGAGCTGGCCGTCGCTCGGCGCGACCATCGCGGCGGCCGGCTCTCGTACCGCGCCCCGCTCGGTGTCCGGCGCGAACAGCGGGGCGAGCGCGCCGTAGAGACGCCGGAAGCGATCGAAGCCGGCATCGAGCCG
>DASXWX010000042.1:0-8352 GCA_036503395.1 Candidatus Limnocylindrales bacterium | reverse complement strand
GATTGCCCGGCTCAACGGTCTCCACCGCGGGATCGCGGGTCCGGTTCGCGACGAGGCCGCGGCCGCTCGGCTCGGCGAGCGCTACTCGGCTCGCGATCCGGATCTGTCGCTCTGGGTCCACGCCACGCTCGTCGACTCGACGCTCGTGGCGTACGACGCCCTGGTCGAGCCGCTGCCACGCGAGCGGCGCGAGCGGTTCTACGCCGAGACGCGGCCGGTCGCTCGGCTGTTCGGCGTGCCCGAGGCGCTCGTGCCGCGAGACCTCGACGCCTTCGAGGCGTACCTGGAGCGGTCCGTCGGTCCGGACGGCCCGGTCCACCCATCCGATGGCTCTCGCGACATCGCCTGGCACATCCTCCATCCGGCGTTCGGACCTCTTCACCCGGCGCTCGGCCGGATCCCGGGCTGGACCGCGACGTGGACGTTCTGGCCGGCGGTGTCGCTGCTGCCGGGCCCGCTCCGGGCCGACTACGGGCTCGCGCTCGGTCGGGTCGAACGGGCAGCGGCGGGCTGGCTCCTCGCCGCCTGGCGGGGCTGGCGACCGTTCCTGCCGGTCTCGTTCCGGCAGATGGCCGCGGCGCGGAAGGCAGACGCACGGATCGCCCATGCCGGCGGCCGAGACGTCAGTACCGGCTCGGGAAGCGCGCCTCGAACATCGAACGGCGGAGGTTGAGCGAGGTCGCGTCGTCAAGCGCGTCGAGCAGCGTCCGCTCGTGGGCGAGCCCATAGCGGTTTGCCGTGACGTACCCGCGGAGCGCCTTCCAGAACGCCTTCCCGCCGATCCGCTTTCGGACGTCGTCGATCAGGTTGCCGCCCTGGATGTAGACGACCTCGTAGTAGCAGGCCGACGAGTAGTCGTAGATCGACCGGTCGAGGCGGGCGGTGGAGCAGGCGCTCGCGCGCCGCTGATGGAGCAGTCGACGGGCGAGGAAGTCGGCCGCCGCTTCGTCCGTCCACGGCTCGCGAGCCTGGTCGTTACCGACGATCCCGTAGAACCACTGGTGGGCGGTCTCATGCTCGACGAGGTAGGGGATTCGCCAGGATTCGATCCCCCGCGGGATCCAGATCGAGGCCGGCGCCTCCATCCCGTAGCCGCCTGCGGTCTCGGCGACCGTGAACGTCGAATACGGATAGCTGCCGACCTTCGCCGCCTGGTCGTGAAGCGCGCGCCTGGCCCAGGTCAGGAGGCTCGCGGCGGGCGAGCCCGCCTTCGCGAAGACGGTGACTCGAACGCCGTCGACCGAGCCGCTCGTTCGCCGAAAGTCCGGCGACGCCACCACAGCGAAGTCACGAACGTTTGTGGCCCGATATGTCCTGGTGTCGCCGTCCGAGGAGACGAGACGACCGCTCGTCGCGTAGCGCAGCGGCCGGGTCGAGCTGATTCGGACCGTCACCGTCGGGCTCGTCGGAGTGACGAAGGGGTCCCCGAAGTTCGGCCGGTCGAAGGGTGTCCGCCGACTGATCCACGGCAGCCAGCGGTAGAGGTCGGCGATGTCGTGGGCCTTCGCGAACAGCCAATTCGAGCCGCCGGTCGTCGTCCGGAGTGTCGCGGTGAAGGCGAGCCGGACGGTCGCGACGGCGTCGACCGCGAGGTTCGTCCCGAGCGGGACGACGATCGTCTGGCCGTGGATCGCCGGACGCGCCGTGGTCCCGTCGACGCTGACCGCCAGATTTCGGAGGCGGCCGAGCTTCGCCGCCACGGTGTTCAGCTCGAGCCGGTCGACCGAGGCGGCCGAGGTGTTGCGGACCGAGATCGTCTCGTGGACGCGGACGGTCCCGGACGCCCAGCGGATGCGGAGCGACGCGTCGTAGGTCGCGGTGAGGTGAATGCTCGTCCGGTGGACGGCCGTGGCGACGACCGCTGCCGAGGCGACGTCCGGAGCCGGAATCCCGACGGGCCCGCTTATCGCTGGCGCACTCGCGGTCGGCGCCGGGCGGGAGGCGCCGGTGATGCCTTGGGCAGCCGGTGGTGGCGCCGTCGTCGGCGGCTGGCCGAAGAGCGTGACGACGATCAGGAACACGGCAAGGATGCCGAGACGGCGGAGCACCCCCATGGCGCGATCGTACGCCGGGTGGTCAGCCGATCACGAATGGAGCCCGAGCCAGCTCTTGTTGCCATCCTCCGTCACCGCGAGGACGCCCGTCGGACCGACCGCCGCCATCCAGGCGGGTGCGTACTCGGACTGCACGGGTCCATCGCCGCTGGTCGCGAGCCGGGTCACCGATGCGTCGTCGTTGATCGCGAACACGCGCGCCGCGCCGCTCTCGGGCGCGATGGCGGCCACCTCGTGACGGCCGTCGGTAGGCCCCGCGACCCGGACCCGGTTCGAGAGCTTCGCGACGCTCGACCAGGTGCGTCCGTCCTTCGACGTCCAGCCGCGAGCCGACCCATCGGGAAGTGCCTGGATCGCAACGAGCGCGAGGTCGGTGAGGGTCCGGATCTCGAGGCTCGCCTGCGCATCGGTCGAGGCGCCGGGCAGGTCCGACCGAGCCCAAACCGCGCCGTCGGTCGACCACCACGTCGCCGGGTGGAGGTGGGCAGGCCCGCCACACTCGCCTTCGCCGAGGACCGATCCGACGAGGACGAACCCTCCCGCGAACGCCGTTCCACCGTCGAGCACCAGCTCGCCGCTCGTGACGGTCGGCAGGGTGCGCGAGAACCACGATCGTCCGTCGCTCGAGGTCCAGATCGCCGGCTTCGCGAGGTCGCCGGTGTTCCCGATCGCCAGGTAGCCTGGCTCGCTCCCGGAGATCGACAGGGCCTGACCGGTCCGGAATGGCTTCGGCAGTCGCAGCCGCTCCCAGGTCGTGCCGTCCTGCGAGGACCAGACCGCGACGACCGGTTCCGGTCCGCCGCAGGTGTCGCCGAACGGATAGCCGAGCGCGAGGAGACCAGCCGGCCCCTGGACGATCCGCTCGACGGCGACGAACTCATCGAGGCCGGCCGTGTCGAGCATGGTCGGCGCAGACCAGTGGGCACCGTCGCGCGAGCCGGAGGCGCGAATGACGAGCGGCGTCACGTTTCCTTCGCCGTCGTCGCCACCCGAGCGGTCGAACGCGACGTACCCGCCCTTCCAGCCACTGACCGTCACCTGCGTCGGGCCGAGCGGAAGGGCGCCAAGGCGGATCCAGTGGAGGCTCGTCCAGCGACCCTCGGGCGCATCGGCGACGACCGCGAGGTCGCCGGACGCGGACGTGGCGGTCGGAGTCGGCGCGGGCGTGGGTCGCGGGGTCGGCTCCGGCGTCGGCGCGACGGACGCGCTCGCGACGAGCGTGCCGCTCGCGGTCGGGACCGGCGCCGGTGACGCTGGTGCGCTCGATGACAGGGACGCCTCCGGCGTCGTCGCACAGCCAGCGACGAGGAGGAGGGCTCCGGCGATGCCAAGGAGACGTTGGAGGAATGGCCGCGACGACGTATCCATGGCGATCGGTTCACCCCGCGTGGGCGACGTCCGAACGAGGACGCCTGGCGGCCGGTGTGACGGTCGATCCCAGCCCGTCGTGATCCGCGGCCGTGCTGGATAGACTCGGGTCGATGACGACGACGCCCGTCGCCGGTTCGAGTGTCGCCGAGGAGGCCGGCGCGGGCCTGCTCCGCGCGATCGCCGACCGGCTGCCCTCGGTGCGGGTCCTGACCGACGAGGTCGATCGCGAGAGCTACCGCCGCGACGAGACCGCCTACCTCGAGGCCGGCTTGCCGCTCGCGGTCGCCCTGCCGACGACGACCGAGGAGGTGTCTGGCCTGCTGCGCCTCGCGACCGAGCGTCGGGTGCCGGTCGTCCCGCGTGGCGCCGGGAGCGGTCTCTCCGGCGGCGCCGCGGGGATCGAGGGCGCGCTCACGATCGCGACGACCCGGATGACCGGCATCCTCGAGATCGACGACGCGAACCTGACCGTCACGGCCCAGCCCGGGATCCTCAACGCCGACCTCAAGAAGGCGGTCGCCGAGCACGGCCTCTTCTACGCGCCGGACCCCGGTTCGTACGAGATCTGCTCGATCGGCGGAAATATCGGTACGAACGCCGGCGGCCTGTGCTGTGTGAAGTACGGCCAGACCCGCGAGAGCGTCCTGGGCCTCGAGGTCGTGCTCGCCGACGGGACCGTCATCCGGACCGGCGGCAAGAACGTCAAGGACGTCGCCGGCTACTCGCTCACCCAGCTGTTCGTCGGTTCGCAGGGGACGCTCGGGTTCGTGACCGAGGCGACGCTTCGGCTCCGGCCGATGCCGCCGCCGCGGGCGACGCTGCTCGCGTTCTTCCCCTCGATCGAGGCCGCCGGCCAAGCGGTCACCGAGATCCCGCGGGCCGGGCTCAACCCGGTGACGCTCGAGTTCATGGACGCCGCCTCGATCGCCGCGGTCGACGATTGGCACCATCTGGGCCTCGATCGCGAGGCCGCGGGGATGCTCATGATCGAGAGCGACCTGCCGGGTGACGCGAGCCTGCGTGAGCTGGACCGGGCCGTCGAGGTGTGCGAGGCCGCCGGTGCGACGTCGACGATCCGGTCGCAGGACGAGGCCGAGGCGGAGATGCTCCGGACGGCCCGACGGCTCGGTCTCCGGGCGCTCGAACGGCTCGGCGTCGTCCGGATGGAGGACATCGGGGTGCCCCGGGCGCGTGTCCCCGAGCTGCTGACCCGGATCGAGGAGATCGGCCGCCGGCGCGGCGTCACGATCGCCACGTTCGGGCACGCGGGCGACGGGAACCTCCATCCGAATCTCGTCTTCGGCCGCGACGAGCCGGACATCGAGGAGCGGGACGATGCCGTCCGGGCCGACCTCTACGCGACCGCGCTCGAGCTCGGCGGCACGGTCACCGGCGAGCACGGGATCGGCACGGCCCGGCGCGACTGGCTCGAGCGGCAGCGCGGCGCCGACGCGGTCGACGTCATGCGTCGGATCAAGGCCGCCCTCGACCCCCTCGGAATCCTCAACCCGGGCAAGGTCCTCTAGCGCCCGTGGGCGCCGCTCCTTCATCGCCGACATTCCTCGCGATCGATCTCGGGTCGACTGATCTGAAAGTCGGGGTCGTGGGCGAGGATGGCTCGCTGCTCGCGCTCGAGCGCGCACCCGCCCCGCTCGCCGAGCCCGAGCGGTGGTGGGCCGCGGTTCGATCGCTCGTGCCGATTGCACTCGGGCGATCGGGCGTTGTGGCGACGGACGTGCGGGCGGTGTGCGCCGACGGCCACGGCCCGACGTGCGTGCCTGCCGACGTGAATGGCCATGTGGTCGCCGAGGTCGTGCCATGGTCGGACGGACGGGCGGCGACGGAGGCATCGGAGCTCGCTGCCGCGACCGGCCTCGGCACCTGGGCACTCTCGATCCTGCCGGCTGCCGCGTGGCTGGAGCGCAACCGTTCGACC
Source organism: Candidatus Limnocylindrales bacterium (assembly GCA_036503395.1). Lineage (GTDB taxonomy): Bacteria > Chloroflexota > Limnocylindria > Limnocylindrales > CSP1-4 > DASSHA01. The sequence continues at coordinate 2,991 of DASXWX010000042.1, read as the reverse complement.
GACGCGGCCCGGGTCCACTGGTACCTGAACAGCTGGGAGTGGCTCGCCCTGCGGCTGTCGGGGGTCGCACGGCGGACACGGTCGGCCGGCCAGGTTCTCGCCGACCCGGGCCTCGAGGCGCTCGCGGCGGCGGTCGATCATGCGAAGACCCCTGAGACCGTGGACGCGGCCACGGTCGTCGGCGGGCTGCGTGCCGACGTCGCGGCCGAGCTCGGTCTCGCGGCGGGGACACCGGTGGTCGCCGGGCTCAACGACGCGTTCGCCTCGTGCCTCGGGATCGGCCTGGTCGAGGCTGGCGACGCCTACGATGCCGGTGGCTCCGCCGGCGGGTTCGCCGTCTATACGGACCGCCCGGTCGAGGTGCCGGGTGCCTTCTCCGGTGCCGCGCCCGTGCCGGACCGGTGGTACGTCGGCGCGGTGATGAACGCGACCGGCCGAGCCCTCGAGTGGCTTGCGTCGTCGACCGGGACGTCGGTCGCCACGCTCCTCGACGAGGCGGCCCCCGTCCCCCCGGGGGCTCGCGGCCTCGTGTTCCTGCCGTATCTCGCCGGCGAGCGGTCACCGCTGTGGGATCCGGCCGCTCGCGGCGCGTTCGTCGGCCTGACCCTCGGCCACCGCCGGCCCGAGCTTGCGCGTGCCATGCTCGAGTCGGCGGCTCTCGCCCTTCGCCATGTGGCCGAACCGATCCTGGCGGCCGGTATCCCAGGCCGCGAGCTTCGTGTCTCGGGCCGGCCCGCCGAGAGCGCGGCCTGGAACCGGATCAAGGCCGACGTCACCGGACTCCCGGTCGGTGTCCCCGCCGTCCCGGAGGCCGCCCTCGTCGGGTCCGCGATCCTGTCGGCGGTGGCGATTGGCCTCGATCCGGACATTCCCACGGCGATCCGGCGGATGGTCCGGGTGGTCGAGCGTCTCGAGCCGGACTCGCGCGTTCGGCCGACGTACGACGCGGTCTTCGAGGTCTACTGCCGGCTCTCCCGTGACCTCCTGCCGGCATCGCACGCGCTCGCCTCGCTACCGTGAGCGTCGGGTCGGGCGAGGCAGGGGCGGACCCGGCGGTGGACCCGGTGCAAGCGGTCCCGCCCGGCCCCCCGTTCGCGCTCCGGGGACGCATCATCTCGCCGCTCGCCGACGGGGGGACGCTCGACCTCGCCGATGGCGTCGTCGACGTGGACGAGCGCGGCCGGATCGTCGACGTGCGCCGCTGGGAGGAGGTGTCCGGCGATGCGTCCCGGCGCACCGTTGACGTTCGGCCAGGCGTCGTGCTGCCGGGGCTCGTCGACCTCCACGCCCATCTGCCGCAGATCGGGAACGCGGGACGGGGGTTCGGACTCGACCTGCTGACCTGGCTCGAACGCGACATCTTTCCGCTCGAGCGGGGGTTCGATCGGGCCGCCGCCGAGGCCGTTGCGCCTGCGGCCTTCGCCGCGTTCGCGGCCGCGGGCACGACCACGGCGGTCCTCTACGGAGCCGTATACGCCGCATCTATTGACGCGTCGTTCGAAGCCGCCGCGGCCCACGGGATCCGGGCCGTGATCGGGAAGGTGATGATGGATCGCCTTCGATACGACGATCGCCTGGCCGACGCCGACGTCCTCGACACGTCGCTGCGCGAGTCGGCCGAGCTGTGCGGGCGGTGGCACGGGGCCGACGAGGGCCGGCTGCGTTACGCGTTCACGCCGCGCTTTGCCGTCTCGTGCTCCCCCGAGATCCTGCGCGAGTCGGCGTCGCTCGCCCGGTCGGCGGGCGCCTACTGGCAGACGCACCTGTCCGAGGATCGTGGCGAGCTGGCGGAGGTCGCACGGCTCTTTCCCGACGCGCTCGACTACCTCGACGTCTACGACCGAGCCGGTGGCCTGGGCGAGCGAACGATCCTCGCCCACGCGATCCACCTCTCGGACCGCGAGATCGACCGGCTCGCCGCGACCGCGACCCGGGTGGCCCACTGCCCGGCGTCGAACCTCTTCCTCGCCTCGGGGGTCATGCCACTCGCGCGGTATCTCGAGGCGGGGCTGGTGGTCGGGCTCGGGTCGGACGTGGCCGCCGGCCCGGATCTGTCGATCTTCGGTGCGATGCGCGTCGGCGCATACACGCAGAACGCGCTCCGGGTCGCCGGCGACCCGCGGCCGATCCTCGGGCCGCTCGAGTGGCTGCGGCTGGCGACGCTCGAGGGCGCCCGCGCTTTGTCGCTCGGCGACGCCGTCGGCTCGATCGAGCCGGCCAAGGAGGCCGACCTCCTCGTCGTCGACCCGCGCCTGACCGACCCGCTCCACGTCGACGGCGCCGGCGTCCGTCCGGCGCTCGCGGCCGACAGCGACGCCGCGTCGCTGATCTCGCGGCTCGTGTTCCGTGCCCATCCGTCGATGGTTCGCGGCGCCTGGGTCCGCGGCCGCCTCCTCGCGGGGCCTCCGGGCACGGTGGCGCCGTGACGCCCGCGTCGCTACAGGACGACCAGCGCCGAGGTCGCCGGCAGCTTGCCCCGGCCGAGCGCCGCGAGCGCCGCACGCGTGCCGATGGGGAAGCCGGCTCGCCAGGCCTCGGGCGCGCCGCCGAGCGCGGCCCGATTCGTCCGGGATTCCGCGACGAGCAGGATGACGCGGCTCGCTCCGCCGTCGCGCATCTTCAGGTTGAGGCGCCGCTCGAGCGCCTGGAGGTCGCTCAGGCGCGTCTCGGCCTCGACCGGCACCCAGTCACGGCCCAGGGTGATCACGCCGTCCCACGCCCGGAGGTCCCCGTCGGCCGGCAGCCCGACCTCCGTCCGCCACCCGAGCGACGTGTGGAGTCGCGGCCGGAAGCGCCCGAGCAGCTTGAGCTGCGGCATGTCTCGGAGTGGCGCCCCGGTGGGGTAGAGCTTCAGGTTCGGCTCGAGCCCGACTGCGTCGGCGACGAGCGCGAGCCGCGCGAACGACACATTCCGAAGCTGGCCGAGCTCCAGCCGCTCGACGGCCGAACGCGACGTGCCCGTGGCTGCCGCGACGTTCTCGAGCGTGAGCC
>DASXWX010000041.1:0-9728 GCA_036503395.1 Candidatus Limnocylindrales bacterium | reverse complement strand
CATCGGCGTCAGCGTCCTCATCGTCATCTACGTCGTCGCCCAGGCCCTCGAGCTCCGACTCTTCACCCAGATCCTCCAGACCGGGGCGGTCGTCGGCCTGTTCGCCCTCGTCGTGATCTTCCAGCCCGAGCTCCGGCGGGCGCTCGAGCAGATCGGCCGGGTCGGTTCGTTCGCCTGGCTCCTGCCAGCGGACGAACGGTCGGTCGAGCGGACCGCCGCCGAGATCGCCCGTGCCGCGTCCGCGTTGTCGGCCGAGAGCGTCGGTGCGCTGATCGTGCTCGAGCGCGAGACCGGCCTCGAGGAGATCGCCGAGACCGGCGTGATGGTCCATGCCGACCTTTCGGCCGACCTCCTCCGGACGATCTTCACGCCCCGTTCGGCTCTCCACGACGGCGCCGTGATCGTCAGGGGCGGCCGGATCGTGGCGGCGGGCGCCCTCCTCCCGCTCGCCGAGACGAGCGTCCAGTCGGTCCGCTACGGAACCCGCCATCGCGCCGCGCTGGGGATCACCGAGCAGACCGACGCCGTCGTCGTGGTCGTGTCCGAGGAGAACGGCCAGGTGAGCGTCGTCGAGCGAGCCCGGATCGTCCGCAACCTCAACGAGGCCCAGCTCGCACGCGCGCTGCGTAACCTCCTCGGCGGGGACGTGACGTCACGTCGCTGGCTCCGGCTCGCCGGCGCCGAGCGACCACGCCCGCCGCAGCTGAAGCGGCGGCGGACCGCCTCGCCGGCCGAGGGCGACGCCGTTCGATGAGGCGCGTCCTGGCGATCGTCGTCCACAACTGGCCGCTCAAGATCGCCGCCGTGCTCCTTGCGACCCTCCTCTACTCGGGCGTCGTCCTGTCCGAGAACGTCCAGTCATTTGCCGGGAGCATCCCGATCCAGCCCTTCCGCCAGCCGGCGAACGCGGTCATCGTCGGCAACCTGCCGTCGGTCACCAACGTCCGCTACGTCGCCCCGCGCGACGTCGCCGGCCGCCTGAGCCGCGACGGCTTCCGGGCCACGATCGACCTGAGCTCGGCGACGCCGACGACCGACAACCCGTTCGTCACCGTTCGGGTCGACCTCCAGTACGCCGACGATCGGGTGCGGATCCTCGACTACTCACCCCAGGTCATCTCGGTCCAGCTCGATCCGCTCGTCTCGAAGACCGTCCCGGTGACGGTCGACCAGGGCCCGGTCCCGAGCGGCCTCCAAGCGAGCGCACCACTCCTGTCGGCCACGTCGGTCGACGTCTCCGGCCCCGACTCGGTCGTCCGCCAGGTCGCGGCGGCCCAGGCCCGGGTGCTCATCCAGCCTTCCGGCATCGACGTCGACCAGGACGTCCCGCTCGTGGCGGTCGACCAGCTCGGCAACGAGGTCGGTCCGGCCGACCTCAACCCGGGCCAGGTCCACGTGACGATCCGGGTGAACGGTCTGACGGCGACGAAGACCGTCCCGGTGACCCCCGTGCTCGCCGGTCGTCCCGCCGACGGCTACGAGATCGCCTCGATCGACGTCTCGCCCAGTGTCGTCACGCTGTCGGGTGACGCCGACCTGCTCGCGGCCGTGTCCGAGATCGCCACCGGCGGGATCTCGATCGGCGGCGCCAAGGACGACGTCGCGTCCACGGCCCCGCTCGCGCCGCCGGCCGGGGTCGTCTCGATCTCCGGCTCCGACGTCCGGGTCACGGTCCGGATCCGAGCGGTTCGCGCCACCCGCGCGTTCGGCGTGGGGATCCGGCTCACCGGCACCCGGAGCGATCGGACGTACGCGCTCTCGACGCCCCAGGTGTCGGCCACACTCGGCGGGACCGTCGGCGTCCTCGACTCGGTCGCCGCGACCTCGCTCGTCGCGGTAGCCGACGTCAGCGGGCTGTCCCAGGGCGAGCACACCATCCGGCTCGCGTTCCGGAACCCGCCGGGGACGACGCTCGTGTCGCTGGCGCCGTCGACGATCGTGGTCACCGTATCCGCGCCGGCGCCGCCGTCTACTCCGGCGCCGACCGCGTCGCCGGCTCCAAGCGGTCCCTGATGGGGAGGCTGTTCGGGACCGACGGGATCCGGGGCGTCGCAAACGTCGATCTCAAGCCGACCATGGCCTACGCTCTCGGGCGCGCCACCGCACATCGGCTGGTGGGGCCGGCCGGAGCGCTCGTGCTCGGCCAGGACACTCGCCGGAGCGGCGACCTGTTCGTCGCCGCGATCACGGCCGGTGCAACGAGCCTCGGCTCGGACGTCCACGTCGTCGGTGTCGTCCCGACGCCGGCCCTCGCGTACCTCACCGGCGACGGTCCGTTCGCGGCCGGGATCATGGTCTCGGCCTCGCACAACCCGGCCGAGGACAACGGCCTCAAGGTCCTCGACGCGTCGGGGCTCAAGCTCGACGATGCGATCGAGGACGAGCTCGAGGCGCTCATCTGGCGATCGGAGGAGCTGGGCGGGCTCCGCAACGGGGAGCTGGGCCGGGCGATGCCCGCCCGGGATCTGCTCGGACGCTACGTCGACCACCGCGAGGCGCTCGCCCGGCGTGTGCGCGCCGCAGGGATCCGGATTGTTCTCGATTGCGCCCACGGCTCGGGTGGGGTCGTCGGGCCGGCGATCCTCGCCACGACGGGGGCCGAGGTCGAGGTCATGAACAACGAGCCCGACGGCTCGAACATCAACGTCCGATCGGGTGCGACGGATCCCGCCGAGCTCGCCGCCCGGGTCGTCGCCTCGGGTGCGGACGCCGGCTTCGCACTCGACGGCGACGCCGACCGGCTCATCGCCGTCGACGCGGCCGGCCACGTGGTCGACGGCGACCAGGTCCTCGGGATCCTCGCCCTCGAGCGGCTGGCCGCGGGGACGCTGCCGGGCGGCGGGCTCGTGGTGTCGGTCCTCTCGAACGGCGGTCTCCAGCAGGTCGTCGAGGCGGCCGGCGGCCAGGTCATCCGGACACCCGTCGGCGACAAGTACATCCTCGAGGGGATGCAGGTCTCGGGGGCCGGGCTGGGCGGCGAGAAGAGCGGCCACGTGATCGTCATCGAGCACACGACGTCGGGCGACGGGATCGTCACCGCGCTCGAGGTGCTCAGGGTCATGACGGCCTCTGGCCGGACGCTCGCCGACCTCGCCTCGGACATCCCGATGCTGCCCCAGGAGCAGCGCGCGGTCCGGGTCCGGCACAAGGACCAGTGGGAGGGCGATCGGGAGCTTGGCCGGGCGATCCGCGACGCCGAGCGGCGGCTCGGCGCAGCTGGCCGCGTCCTCGTTCGTCCGTCGGGCACGGAACCCGCCCTCCGGGTCATGGTCGAGGGCGACGACGCTTCACTCGTGGGCGAGCTGGCCGACGCAATCTCGGCCCTCGCCGCCGACCGTCTACACTGACGGACCGGTACGGAGCCTTTGCATGTGCGGAATCGTCGGTTACACGGGCCCTCGCGAGGCCGGCCCGATCCTCCTCGAGGGCCTCCGCCGGCTCGAGTACCGGGGCTACGATTCGGCCGGCATCGCCCTCGTCGACGACGCGGGTGACCTGTTCGTCGAGAAGCGGGCGGGCAAGCTCGCGAACCTCCGGACCGCGATCGCCGACCGGACACCGCATGCCGCGGTCGGGCTGGCCCACACGCGCTGGGCGACGCACGGCCGGCCGAACGACCTGAACGCGCATCCCCACGTCGACTGCAGCGGCAGCATCAGCGTCATCCACAACGGGATCATCGAGAACTTCCGGGAGCTCCGCGACGGCCTCGCCGCCCGCGGCCATACGCTCCGGTCGGAGACCGACACCGAGGCGCTCGCCCATCTCATCGAGGAGGCCTACGCGGGCGACCTGGCCGACGCCGTGCGGGCCGCGCTTCGCTCGGTGGAAGGCGCCTACGCGATCGCCGTCATGCACCGAGCCGAGCCCGACCGGCTCGTCGGCGCCCGCCAGGACGTGCCGCTCGTCGTCGGCGTCGGCGACGGCGAGAGCTTCCTCGCCTCGGACGTGGCCGCGATCCTCGCCCACACCAGGCGCGTCCTGTTCCTCGAGGAGGGCGACGTGGCCGACCTGCGAGCAGGCGAGGTGATCGTGACCGGCGTCGACGGCGTGATCCGCGAGAGGGCGGTCTCCGAGGTCGACTGGTCGCCTGAGGCGGCCGAGAAGGGCGGTTTCGCCCACTTCATGGCCAAGGAGATCCACGAGCAGCCACAGGCCCTGCGCCAGGCGATTGCCGGCCGGGTCGGGCTCGACAACCGGATCAGGCTCACGGAGCTCGATGGCCTCCTCGATGCGATCCGGGCCGCCGACCGGGTGGAGCTGGTCGCCTGCGGCAGCGCCTACTACGCCGCGCTCGTGGGCGCCGCGGCGCTCGAGGACTGGACGGGCATTCCGGCCCGGGCGACGGTCGGCTCCGAGTTCCGCTACGCCCCACCGCCGCTGTCGGAACGATCGCTGGTCATCGCCGTGACCCAATCCGGCGAGACCGCCGACACGATCGCGCCGACGCGGCTCGCGCGAGAGGCCGGCTGCCCGGTGATCGCCGTCACGAACACGGTCGGCTCGGCCATCACCCGCGAGGCCGACGCCGTCCTCTTCCTCCAGGCCGGGCCGGAGATCGCGGTCGCCGCGTCGAAGACGTTCATCACGCAGGTCACGACGCTCGTGATCCTCGCGGCGGCAATCGCCAAGGCCCGCGGCAGGCTGGCCGACACCGACGAGGTCGCGCTCGGGGTGGCGCTGCGGGCGCTGCCCGACGCCGCCCAGGCCGTCATCGAGCGGGCCGCTCCCACCGCGCCCGAGATCGCCCGCCGCTACGTGAACATGCACGGCTTCATGTACGTCGGGCGCGGGCTCGGCTTCCCCGCGGCACTCGAGGGCGCGCTCAAGCTCAAGGAGGTCAGCTACGTCCACGCCGAGGGCTACGCCGCGGGCGAGCTGAAGCACGGCCCGATCTCGCTCCTCGACGCCGAGTATCCGCTCGTCGCGGTCGCGACCCGCTCGTCGGTCTACGAGAAGCTGATCAGCAATGTCATGGAGGGCCGGGCGCGCGACGCCCGCGTCCTGGCCGTCGCGACCGACGGCGACGACTCGATCGCGCGGATCGCCGACGACGTGTGGTGGGTGCCGGACACCCACGAGACGCTGGCGCCGGTGCTGGCCGTGATCCCGCTCCAGCTCTTCGCGTACGAGACCGCCGTCGCGCGCGGCACGGACGTCGACCAGCCCCGGAACCTCGCCAAGTCCGTGACGGTCGAGTAGGGATGCCGGCGGACGAGGACGGCGCTCGCCGCGACGACGATGGCCCGGCGGCCCAGCCGGCGGGCATCACGGAGCTCGGCGTCGACATCATCGCGGTCGATCGGATCCGCCGCAGCATCGAGCGGTTCGGCGAACGGTTCGCACGGCGCGTCCTGACCGACCGCGAGCGGGCCTACGTTCGCAACCGGCCCGAGACGTTCGCCGGCCGCTGGGCGGCGAAGGAGGCGGTCAGCAAGGTCCTCGGCCTCGGCGTCCGTGGGATCGGCTGGCGCGAGATCGAGATCGAGCGGCTGCCGACCGGCCAGCCGGCCGTCCGCCTCCACGACCGCGCAGCGGCGCGCTCGGACCAGCTCCGGATGGGCCGGATCGCCGTCTCGATCACCCATGAGCGCGCGTTCGCGGTCGCCGTTGCGATCGGGGTCCGTGGCGCGGGGGGTCGCTACGTGTTCCCACCCGACATCGAGGCCCGGCTCGACGACCGCGAGCAGCGGATCCTGGCCCGGATGGACCGGCTCAGGTCGCTCGCCGACGAGGCCGCTCGTGGCTGACCGCGTCGTCGGCTTCCGCGGCCCCGCGCGCGAGCCGGAGGCGACGCTTCCCAACGGCGCAATCCTGCTCGACGACGACGCGGCCGCGGCGCTCCTGCCGGAGCGGCCGAACCGCGGCCACAAGGGAACGTTCGGCAAACTGCTCGTGATCGCCGGCTCGCTCGACTACGCCGGCGCGGCCCTTCTCGTCTGCCGGGCCGCGGGCCGGGCCGGCTGCGGTCTCGTGACGCTCGCGGTCCCCGAGTCGCTGCAGCCGCTGTTCGCGGCCAAGGTCGTCGAGGCGACGACCATGGCCCTGCCCGAGGACGACGTCGAGGAGATCGAGCCCGAAGCCTCGCTCGCACGGATCCTCGACCACGACCACGATGCGCTGGTCGTGGGGCCCGGTCTCCGGCCAGGTCTGGCCACGACCCAGCTCGTGCGGGATCTCCTCCACACCCCCGAGGAGGCCGCGACGCGTGGTCCTGGAGCCGCGGCGGCGGATGCCGCGTCGTCCGAGGGACCACCGCTCGTGCTCGACGCCGAGGCCCTCCGATCGCTCGCCAGCGTCGACGGCTGGTGGGAGGGCTCGGTCCGCCGAGCGGTCCTCACCCCGCATCCGGGCGAGTTCGCCCGGCTCCGCGCCGGGAGCGGCCACGAGGCCGGCTCGGACGGCGACCTCTCCGACAGCGACGAGGCACGCGTCATCGCGACGCGGTCGGCAGCGGAGGAATGGGGCCACGTCGTGCTCCTCAAGGGAGCCCGAACGACGATCGCCGCGCCCGACGGGACGGTCGCCGTGGCGCCGTTCGAGAACCCGGCGCTCGCGTCGGGCGGCACCGGCGACGTCCTCGCGGGGACGATCGGCTCGCTCCTGGCCCAGGGCGTCGAGCCGTTCGCGGCGGCACGGCTCGGCGTCTATCTCCACGGCCAGGCCGGCGAGCTCGTCCGCGAGCGCGTGGGGGACGCCGGGCTCCTCGCCGGCGACCTGCCCGACGCGCTGCCGGTCGTTCGACGCCGCCTGGCCGCGGTCGCCGAGCGCCGCCGGACGGGTGCACGGCTCGGTTTCCGCGCTCGCGACGAGACGCCGACGGAGCCCGACCGCTGACACCCGGCCCCGATCCGCGGGCGATCGACGCCGCGCTCGAATCGGCCGGCCTGCCACCGCTGCCACGGACGTCGTGGCTCGAGATCGATCTCGACGCCCTCATCGACAACGTCACGGCCCTGCGCGAGGCGGCCGGACCCGGCGTCCGGATCGTGCCGGTCGTCAAGGCCGACGCGTATGGGCACGGCCTCGTCCCGGTCGGCCTCGCGCTCGACCATGGCGGCGCGGACGGTCTCGCAGTCGCCACCCTCGACGAAGCGCTGGCTCTGCGCGAGGGGGGCGTGTCGGTCGACGTCCTCCTGCTACAGCCGGTTCGGCCGGAGCTCGTCGAGGTCGCCGAAAGCGCCGGGGTCACCGTCACCCTCGGCGACCGTTCGAACGTCGCCGCGGTCCTCGCAGCGGCCGCGCGTCGCGAGGGGCCGCCGCTTCGGGTCGAGCTCGAGGTGGAGACCGGCCTCGGGCGGGGCGGGCTCGCGGCCGAGGATGTTCGAGAGGTCGTCGGGCTCGTTCGGTCGAGCCGCCGGCTGGAGCTGGTCGGCGCCTGGTCGCACCTCCAGGCACCGGAGGACCGCGATCGATCGCGGGTCCAGGTCGCCCGCTTCGATGCCGCCCTCGAAGCGCTCGCGGCCGCGCGCCACGTCGCCTCCTCCGGCGGTCTCCTCGCCTCGTCGGCGCCGGTCTACGACGCGATTCGCCCCGGCCTCGCGACCTACGGCATCGTCCCGGACGAGCTGCTCGCGCAACCAGCCGCGGCCGCCGACACGCCGCTCGCGGCAGTCTCGGCGCGGCTGCGCCCGGTGATGGCGCTCCGCGCCCGCGCGATCCGCGTCGCCGAGCTGCCTCGGGGCTGGGGCGTGAGCTACGGCCCGACATGGGTCGCCGAGCGCGACAGCCGGATCGCGACGCTGCCGGTCGGCTACGGCGACGGCTGGCCCCGGTCCCTGTCGAACCGCGCCGAGGCCCTCGTCCGTGGACGCCGCGTCCCGCTCGTCGGCAACGTGGCGATGGACGCGGTGATGGCCGACGTGACCGACGTCCCGGGACCGGCGGTCGACGTCGACGACGTTTTCACGCTCCTGGGGCCGGACGGCGAGGAGCGGATCGACGCCCACGAGCTGGCGCGATCACGCACCACGAACGCGTGGGAGGTAGTCACATCGTCCTCCCCGCGTCTGACCCGGGTGTACTATCGCGCGGCCGTACCCGTGGGTCTTCGCTCGCTGACCTCGCTCGCGCTCACGGGACCGAGGGATTCGTGGCCCGCATCGAGCTCTGGAACGGGGATATCTGCGACCTGGAGGTCGACGCGATCGTGAACCCCGCGAACCCGTCCCTCTGGATGGCGACCGGCGTCGGCGGGGCGATCAAGCGCGCGGGCGGGGACGAGATCGAGTTCGCGGCGGTGCGCCAGGCGCCCGCCGCCCTCGGTTCGGCGGTCGTCACCCATGCCGGCCGGCTCGCGGCACGGCTCGTGATTCACGCCGTCTCGCTCGACCGCGACCGGCGCACGAGCGCCGCAGCCATTGAGGCAGCAACGCGGTCGGCGATGGCCCGGGCGCGGGAGGAGAGCGTCACGAGCATCGCCTTCCCCGCGCTCGGCACCGGTGTCGGCGGGTTCCCCCTCGACGAGGCGGCGAGGCTCACCGTCGCGACCGTCCGGGACGAGCTCCCCGGGGCGCCGAGCGTCCAGCACGTCGTGTTCGCGCTGCGCGGTGCCGCGGCCTACGACGCGTTCTCGGCCGCGCTCGCCGCGACCAGCGCCATTGCCCCGGCATCCGCCGACGCGCCCCACGCCCCTCGATGAACGAGCTGCCGCTCGAACGCGCGGCCGAGCGCCGCGACGAGCTCGTCGAGCAGATCGCGCGGGAGATCGAGCTCCGGGGCCTGTCCACGCCCGCGGTCCACTTCCTGGAGGCGAACCGGCCGTACCGGCCCCTCGGCGCGAACGCCATGCTCTTCTTCGACCCGGTGCTCCGCTCGATCTTCGGTGGCGGCATCGACGGTGTGACCGAGCTGCTCGGCGACGACGCCGGCATCGAGCAGCTGATCGATCGCCTCGAGGAGGAGGACGAGTCCCGCGATTGGGACGCGTAGCCGAGGGGCTCGACTCGCCGTCGCCTGACGGTCGGTAGCATCACCGGGTGAGCTCCGAAACGCGCGCGTTCGCGGCGATCGACGCCGGGACGGCGACCACCGGCGTGTCCCTGATCGCCCGCGTCGAAGGCGCCTGGCGCCTCCTCGGGAGCACGGCCGCCTCCTCGGCGATCCCGGTCGACGCGCTCATCGACCTGCTCGCGGGACGGCTGGCGGCAGCCGATCCCGATCTCGGGCTCACGCTCGGCCTGTCGGCGGCGGAAGCGGGCGTAGCCGGGGCAACCGGCGCGGGGCCGCGCGCGGACGAGCGCGGCCCGTCGGCGGCGGTTGACTGGCCCCGCGTCGGCGTCGCCACCGGACCGCCGCCCCGGCTCGCGGTCGTCGCCGCGACCGACCGCGCCGTCACCGCCCTGGCCCGCACGGCCCGAGCCGCGGGCTGGGACGCCGTCCCCGCCTCGATCGCGGGCGCGAACGTGCTCGAGATGGCGAATCTCCTGCTCAGGCAGGACGTGGTCGCGGTCCTCGCGGGCGCGAGCGACCCGGCCGGCGGGGACGAGCGGAACGGCCTGTCCGAGCTCGCGGCGCTCGTCGCGGCGGCCGCGCGACGGCGCCCGGACCTCACCGTCATCCTCGCCGGCGCGGTCGTCGAACACGAGGCCGCGCTCGCTCGCGAGGCGGCGAGCGACGCACCCGAGAACGCGCCCGTTGAGCGATCGATCGTCGTCGGCCCGGCCGCGACGGCGGGCGATCCCGCGGGCGAGCCGCTCCGGGCGCTGCTCGACGGCCTCGCCCACAGC
>DASXWX010000040.1:0-7033 GCA_036503395.1 Candidatus Limnocylindrales bacterium | reverse complement strand
CGCTCGAACCCCGGCGGGATCTCCTCGACGTGATGCGTGACCAGGACGACCGCCCGGGGACGGTCCGAGCCCGCGAGCACCGTCAGACGGTCGATCAGCTCCTCGCGGGCACCGAGGTCGAGCCCGGCGGCCGGCTCGTCGAGCAGCAGCAGCTCGGGGTCGCTCATGAGGGCGCGAGCGATCGCGACGCGCTGGCGCTCGCCCGTCGAGAGCGTCCCGATCGAACGCCGGTCGAGGACGGGCACCCCGAGCTGGTCGAGCAGCGCCGCCGCGCGATCGCGGTCCGCCGGGCTGGGCCGCGACCACCACGGCACGAGCGATCCGTCCGCGCCCGCGACGACGACCTCGAGCGGGGCGAGGCGATCGGGGATCGCGCCCGCCAGGGCCGGCGACGCGACGCCGATCCGGCTCCGGAGCGCCCGCGCGTCCACGCCCCCGAGCCTGCCGCCGAGGACCTCGACCTGGCCGGCCGTTCGCGGCAGGTAGCCGGCGGCGACCTGGAGCAGGGTCGTCTTGCCCGAGCCGTTCGGTCCGACGATCGCCCAGCGTTCGCCTGTCCCGACCTCCCAGTCGAGCGGACCCAGCAGTGTCGCGCCCGCGCGGCGGACGACGACGCCTTCGAGCCGGAGGATGGGAGTCCGGGTCACGACGCCGATCTTGGCACGCGACCGGGTCGCGACGAGGATGGTGGGCGATACTGGGTTCGAACCAGTGACCTCGCGGATGTGAACCGCGCGCTCTGACCGGCTGAGCTAATCGCCCGGAGCCGCGCGGACGACCCCGCGACGGCGAGGCCCCGATGATACCGCGGCTATCGGCGGCTACTGGAGCGCGAGGTCCGGCCAGCGGCGGCTGATCTCGGACGGCTCCATGCCGTCGACGACGATCAGCTTCGTTCGCCCGGCCGCGCCCGCGACGAGCCGGACGTCCCGGCGCGAGACGCCGAGCTCGTCCGCGACGACGCGGAGCAGCGCGTGGTTCGCGGCGCCCTCGACGGGTGGGGCCGTGACGTGAACCCGGAGCACGCCGTCGACGACGCCGTCGACGTGGTCGGCTGCGGACCGGGGCGTGAGCCGGACCGCGAACCGGACCTCGGAAGGGTTCAGCGAACCGTTCGACCGTTGGCCCGCGAGCGCAGTGCGCGGTGGCGATGGCGGCAGGGGTCGTCCATCGGGCGGGAGTCTAGCAGTGGCCGCGGGCATCTCCCGTCCGCGGCCCGAACAGGGCGCGCCCGACGCGGATCTGGGTCGCGCCCTCCTCCACGGCGACCCGGTAGTCGTCGGACATCCCCATCGACAGAACGGGTCCGAGCGCCGGCTCGGCCCGCCGGAGGCGTTCGGACAGCCGGCGAAGCGCGACGAACGTCGGTCGTGCCTCGTCGGCGTGGGCGACGACCCGGCCGATCGTCATGACGCCGTCGAGCCGCACGTGGCCGAGGTCGGAAAGCGCGGGCAGGTCGCGCTCGAGGTCCGCCGGCCGCCAGCCGTGCTTCGCCTCGTCGGCGTCGACGTTCACCTGGAGGAGGATCGGCAGCAGCGCGTCGGGCCGAAGCTCGAGCGCCAGACGGTCGAGCCGCCTGGCGAGGGCGAGCGAATCGACGCTGTCGATCGCCGCGAAGGATGCGACGGCCGCCCGGGCCTTGTTCGACTGGAGCGGCCCGATCAGGTGCCAGGACACATCGGCCCCGACCGCGGCAGCCTTGCCTGCCGCCTCCCGGACGCGGTTCTCGCCGAGATCCCGCTGGCCGGCGGCGACCGCCGCCCGGACCCGATCGACCGCGACACCCTTCGTCACCGCGATGAGGGTGACGTCGCCCGCGTTCCGGCCGACTCGCAGGCACGCGTCGCCGATGGCCTCGAGCACGCGGTCGTGGGCCTTCCGGAAGCGGACGATCTCGTCGCCGAGCGTCGGGCTCGATTCGCCCGTCATGCGGGGTGGCTCATGCCGGCCGCGTTCCTGTCATTCGTCACTACCGGTGACGGTATCCGGTCGCGCGCAAGGCGCAACGATCGGCCCGGCCCGAGCGAGAAGGAGTCGAGCTCGATCAGATGGCGCGCCGCCGAAGGCGTCGCTCGGCGAGACGAGCGAGCGCACTCAACGTGCGTGAGCGAGCCGAGGCGGGCGACAACGTGCGCCGGCGCGCTAGATCAGCGGGCGTTACTTGCGGCGGAGGAAGGAGGGGATCTCCAGGTCATCCGCGTCGTAGCTCGGGGTCCGGCGTGTGACCACCGCCGGCTCGCCGACGGTGCGCTCGACGCGGATGCTGGTGGCGGCCGCCGCCGAGCGGTCGTCGGCCTGGCCGTCGCCCGCCGAATCGCCGTTCGACTCGACCCGCTGACGCTCGAGCTCCTCGAGGTAGTCGCGGCCCTGGGTCGCCCGGATCGACACGGGCTGATCGACCGCCCCGCCCTCGCGCCGGAGCAGCCCCTCGGGCCGGCGGCGTCCGTCGAAGCCGGTGGCGATGACCGTGATCTGGACCTCCTCGCCGAGCCGGTCGTTGAAGCTCGTGCCGAAGATGATGTTCGCTTCGGGATCGGCGGCGGCCCGGATCTCCTCGGCCGCCTCGGTCACCTCGTAGAGGCTGAGCGTCGACGAGCCGGTGATGTTGAACAGGATCCCCTGGGCTCCCGTGATGTTCACCTCGAGGAGCGGGCTGGCGATCGCCTGGCGAGCCGCCTCGACCGCCCGCGTCTCGCCGGTCCCGCGCCCGATCCCCATGAGTGCCGATCCGGCGTCCTTCATGATCGCCCGGACGTCGGCGAAGTCGAGGTTGATGAGGCCCGGCATCGTGATGATGTCGCTGATCCCCTGGACGCCCTGGCGGAGGACGTCGTCGACGACCCGGAACGCGTCGAGGACGCTGGTGTTCTTCTGGACGACATCGCGCAGGCGGTCGTTCGGCACCGTGATGAGCGTGTCGACCTTCGACTTGAGATCCTCGGCGGCCTTCTCGGCGACGAGCTTGCGCTTGTTGCCCTCGAAGCTGAACGGCTTCGTGACGACGCCGATCGTGAGCGCCCCGAGCTCCTTGGCGATCTCGGCGACGACCGGCGCGGCGCCGGACCCGGTGCCACCGCCCATGCCGGCCGTGATGAAGACCATGTCCGAGCCTTCGAGCGCCTGGGCGATGCGCTCGCTGTCCTCCTCGGCCGAGCGCTGGCCGATCGCGGCGTCACCGCCGGCCCCGAGGCCGCGCGTGATCTTGTCCCCGATCCGGATCTTGTGCGGTGCGTCGGATTGAAGGAGGGCCTGCGCGTCCGTGTTGCAGGCGATGAACTCGACGCCCATCATCTCGGCCCGGATCATGCGGTTCACGGCGTTGCTGCCGCCGCCGCCGACGCCGATGACGCGGATGAGCGCGAAGTTCTCGGAATCGGAGCGCAAGGCCATCGCCTCTCCTTCGGTGGCTCGGTTCGGGGTCCGGACGGAACGTCGATGACGGGTTCTCGGCCCCCGCCCAAACGTTCCTCGGCCATCGGGCGGCGGTCGCCAGGGGCTCCGCGGAGTCTACCACCGGCCTCCCGGGGCAAGGCGCCTCCCCGGACGTGGAATCCCGCGATTCGGCGCCGGTCGCGGGGCGGCTGAAATCGGGCCCGGGCAACGGAGCGCCCGGGCGCCGGAGAGGGGTCGGCGTCCGGGCGCAGGAAGCGTTCGAACGATCGGGCGGAGCCCCGCTCCGCCCACACGGGTCAGCCTTCGAGCCCCGTCACGGCGAACCAGACCGCGACGTCGGGAGCCGCGGGATTCGGAACGCCGGCGAAGAAGACGGCCGGCGCGAGGCAGCCGTTCGGGAGTGCGACGACCTCGTCGATCCGGGCGTCGCCGTCGGCCGAGTACGGAACGACGCTGCTCGCCGCGACGGGCGCACCCTCGCAGGTGACGATCGCCTTGGCATTCGGGATTGGGTTCGTGCCCTCCGACGGTCCGGCCGCAAGCACGAGCCCTCGGACCTCGACCTGGAGCCGGCCGTCGGCGAACAGCGTCGCGCGGCCACCGTCGAGCCGCCACGGCGCGCCGCCGGCCACGACGCCGAAGAGGGTCTGGCGGGTGAGCGAGGCGGGCAGGCCGGCGAGGTTGGCGTCGAGCACCCTCGGCCGATGGTCGGTCGCGAGAGTCGGCACGGCGGCGGTGACGCCGAGGGCGAGGGCGGTCGCGAGCAGGAGGCCGAGGCGGGCAGGTCGGGACATCGATTGGCACCTCTGGGTGGTCCGATGGCGATCCCTACGCGTCGGGAACCAACCCGGTTTTCGGGCAGGTTCCCTATCGACCGCCCGCGATCCCGGCGCTATCGTGCCCGCGGCCGGGCCTCCAGCGGTCCCGGGGGAGGAGGATCAGGCTCGTGCCGACCTCGCGCGCGCTCCGTCGCCGGATGCTCCGGTTCGCCCCGACCGGGCTCGCCCTCACGGCCCTGCTGGGAGCCGCCGCGCTCGGGCCCGCGACGGTGCTCGCTGCCGGCCCCGCGACGACCACGGTCACGGTCTCGGTCGTGGCGGACGACACGCACGACCCCGTCGACGGCGCGCTGGTGACGCTGACCGGCAACGCCGAAGGCGACGCCGACGTCGTCTACGAGGACGACCGGACGACCGACGGCGGCGGGCAGGCGACGTTCACCGCGGTCCCGCTCGAGTCGGGCGGTGCCGGTGTCACCCTCACGGCCGAGGCGACGAAGAGCGAGTCGAGCACGGCCGACGGCTGCACGACCGAGCGGACGTGGAGCGGCGCGAGCGAGCCGACGCCCGCCGCGGCCGGCCTCGCGATCGAGGTGCTCGCATCGCGTGACGACGAGACACGGTGCGACGACCCTGGGCCGGACGCGCCCGTCCTGACCGGCGTCGTCGTCGGACCCGACGGGGGCGCGTTCGCGGTCTTCGAGGCGAGCGTCGCAATGGTCCGGGCCGACGGTGCGGCTTGGGGCCGCTCGCTCGAGATCGGCGCGGACGGCCGCTTCAGCGCGGGCGTCCAGGCCTGGGGCACGGCCGACGCGCCGAGCCACCTGAGCGTCCAGGTCAACGGCGCCGTCGTGGGCCACGAGACCGAGGGCGACTGCACGTACGACCTCGCGCCGCGGGCGAGCTACGAGGCGAGCGTCGCCCTCGCCGACGGCCATGACCCGTCCGAGATCGCCCTCGTCGCTTCGATCGAGCGGGTGGGCGGCGTCTGCGGCACGACCGGCACGCCGAAGCCGACGACCGCGCCCCCGGGAGCCGCCGGCGGGCGGTCGACGCCGGCCGCCACGCTGCCGCCGACCGACGTGACGACGGCACCCGCCTCGAGCGACGCGGCGCCGCTGATCGCCGCGGTCCTCGTCCTCGGCTCCGCGGCCGGCCTCACGCTCCTGCGCCGCTCGGGACGCGACTCCGGCTGACGGCTTGCGCCGAAACGCGCGACGGCCGTCAGCCCGCGACGAAGCTGAGGCGGACCGTCCGGGCGTCGTTGTCGGGGTTCGGGTCGAGGAGCGCGATCGACTGCCACGTCCCGAGCGCGAGCCGCCCATCGAGGACCGGGATCGTCAGCGACGGCGAGACGAGCAGCGGCACGACGTGGTCGGCCCCGTGGCCCGACGATCCGTGCCGGTGGCCATAGCGATCGTCGCGCGGGAGGAGCCGGTCGAGCGCCGCCAGAAGATCGTCGTCGGACCCGGCCCCGAGCTCGACGACGACGAGCCCGGCCGTCGCGTGGGGGACGAACACCGAGAGGAGCCCGTCGGAGTCGCCGCCGGCGGTCGCCTGTGCGACGAACCGCTCGCACTCGGCGGTGAGGTCGAACAGCCCGCGCCGCCGACCGCTGCGAACCGTGAGCTCGGCAGACCTCAAGGAAAGATGCTGCGGAGGGCGTCGCGGAGGCGGCCGATGCCGCCGAGGGCCGGCGCGGACTCGTAGCGGAGGGGCTCCGCGTCGAGCGTGGCCGCGCCCCACTCGAGGAGGCCGATCGACGTCGCGTAGGCCGGCGTCAGAAGCGTGTCGACGAGGCCGCCGGCACCCGTCGGCGACGCGATGCGGACGGGGATCTGGAGGACCTCGCGACCGAGCTCCGCCACACCCGCGAGCTGCGCGGCGCCGCCGGTCAGGATGATGCCGGCGGGCAGCATCCCGGAGCCCGCGGTCTGCATCTCGGTCCGGAGCAGCTCGAAGGTCTCCCGCATCCGGGCCTCGATGATCTGGCAGACCTCGGTCCGGCTGACGGTCCGCCCGGCGTCGTCGCCGAGGACCGCGACGCTGATCTCCTCGTCCTCGCCGACCGAGCCGAGGTCGCACGTGCCATGCCTGATCTTGAGCTCCTCGGCAACACTGAGCGACGTCTTGAGCCCGATCGCGACGTCGTTCGTGACGTTGTTGCCGCCCACCGGCAGGACCGCGGTGTGAAAGGGCTCGCCCTCGTTGAAGAGGGCCAGGTCGATCGTGCCGGCGCCGATGTCCGCGACCGCGACGCCGAGGTCCTTCTCGGTCTCGGTCAGGACGGCCTCGGCCGAAGCGAGCGACGAGACGACGAGCTCGTCGATCTTCACGCCGGCGGCCTGGACGCATTTCGAGAGGTTCTGAACCGCGGTCGCGGATGCGGTCACGATGTGCGTCTCGACCTCGAGCCGCAGCGCGCTCATCCCGAGCGGATCCTTCACGCCCTCCTGGCCATCGACGGTGAACCCGCGGCGCTGGACGTGGAGGACCTCGCGGTTCGAGGGAATGTTGACGGCCCGGGCGACCTCGATCGCGCGGTTCACGTCCTCGCGGGTCACCTCGCGGTGGTGGGCCGTGACCGCCACCTGCCCGGTCGAGTTCTGGCTCTCGACGTGCTGGCCGCCGACCGACACGAAGGCCCGATCGATCTTCCACCCCGACAGCCGCTCGGCCCGCTCGACGGCGTCGGCGATCGAGCGGACGGTCTGGTCGATGTTGACGACGACGCCCTTCTTGAGCCCGGAGGCGGGGACGGTCCCGTGGCCCATGATCGTCAGCCGGCCATCACGCGCGACCTCGCCGAGGAGCGCGCAGACCTTCGACGTCCCGACGTCGATCCCGACCAGGACCGCTTC
>DASXWX010000039.1:0-1957 GCA_036503395.1 Candidatus Limnocylindrales bacterium | reverse complement strand
GAACCCGTGCCGGAAGCCGAGGACGAGGGCCGTGCCGAGCAGACCGATCGTGCCGGCGTCGATGGCCGCGAAAACGACGGGAAGCGACCCGGGATCGGGGATGATGACCGTCCTTTCGGGGGCCTCGGCCGAGGCAGCGGCGAGCTTGTTGCAACGGGTTGCTATAGCATGGCGGCGCGTGCTCTGCGCCGTCAAGCGACGAGGAGAGGATCGAATGAACGAGCAGCCGACGAGCCGGTCCATCCGGGCGGACGAGGATCCCGTCTGCGGCATGACGGTGGACGTCCAGGAGGCCCGGACGAGCGGGCGCACGCTCCGGCACGGCGACCGCGAGTACGTCTTCTGCGGCCGGGGCTGTCTGCTCGAGTTCCGCGACGACCCGGCACGCTACCTGGACCCGGCCTACACGCCGTCGATGTAGGCCGCGCCGGCTGGTCGCGGGCGGGTCAGTCGGCGGGGCCGATCTCCCACGAACGAAGCCGGTCGACGGCGACCGCAAGCGCGAGCACGAGCACGATCGCCGCAAGCACGACCGCGCTGATCATGTCCAGCGTGTCGCCGAACGGGTGCGCGGCCGTTCCGTCGAGGCCGTCGGCGATCGAGAGCACGTACTGGCGGACGGAGAGGAACCGCGTCCCCGCGAAGAGTGACGCGAGCGTCCCTTCCCAGACGAGCGTGTAGATGAGGCCGAGGATCAGGGCCCGGTTCGTGATCACGCTCGCGGCGAGGAACAGGGCCGCGTAGACCAGCGATCCCACGATCACCGCGACCAGCGCGCCCGCGACCAACGACAGGCTCGGGCCGTCGACGGCCACGACCAGGCCGGCGAGGAGCGCCGATCCACCGGCGACGAGCGCGGTTCCCCCACCGGCGACGATGAGCTTCGCGGCGATGATCTTCCAGCGCGGCATGGGGCTCGTCAGGAGGAAGATCGCGGTCCCGTCCTCCAGCTCGCTGCCGAGCGCCGCGGTACCGAGCACGAGCGCGGTGATCGGGAGGACCGCGCGAACGACGAGCAGGTCGATGACCTCCGCCGCCGTCTCCGTCGCGTTCGGCCCCCGATCGCGGGCCACGAGCGCCACGAGGACGGGCACGGCTGCGAAGAGGACGAGCAGGAGCGTCCGCCGGCGGCCGAGGAGGGCGCGAGCGGCCGCGCTCGCGATCGTCGCGGTCATCGGCCCAAGGTCGCGGTCATCGCGCACCCCCCGGCTGGACGAGGTAGGCGAAGACGCTCTCGAGGCTCTCGTCGGTCGGGCGGATCTCGTGGAGCGAGACGTCGACGGCGCGCGCGGCACGCGGCAGGAGCCTGGCGAGCGCACCGTAATCCGCGGCGCGAACGCGGAGGTGGCCGTCGACCAGCTCGGTCCCGAGGATCGCCGGATCGACGATCAGCGATCCCGCAAGCCGCCGGTCGTCCGACGAGCGGACGATGACCGTGTGCGGGCGGTCGGTCATCAGCCGCCGGATCTGGCGATAGTCGCCCGCCGCTGCGAGCCGGCCCGCGTAGATCACGAGGATCCGCTCGGCGAGGCGCTCCACCTCCTCGAGGATGTGCGAGCTGAACAGGATCGTCCGGCCTTCGGCGGCCATGCGCCGGAGGAGGCCGATCATGTGGAGTCGCTGGCGCGGGTCGAGGCCGTTGAACGGCTCGTCGAGCAGGAGCACTTGCGGGTCGTGGACGAGGGCGGCGGCGAGCTTCGCCCGCTGCCGCATCCCCTTCGAGTAGGTGCCCGTCGCCCTCCGCGCGACGTCCCACAGCTCGACCGTCTCGAGCGACCGCTGCGCTGCGGACCGCGCCGTCCGGGCGTCGAGGCCCTCGAGCCTGGCCCGCAGGACCACGAACTGCTCGCCGGTGAGATAACCCGGGATCGCCTCGCGCTCGGGGACGAGACCGAGGCGGCGATACAGCTCCGGGTCGCGCCAGGTCGGCCGGCCACCGACGGTCGCGTGACCGGAC
>DASXWX010000038.1:0-5808 GCA_036503395.1 Candidatus Limnocylindrales bacterium | reverse complement strand
TGGCAACGGTCGGAGAGCTAATCGACAGGTAAGCGCTCGGGATGACCATGCAGTGGTCATGCCGAAGGTCAAGCGCGGCCGACTCGCCCTCGAGGCCGAGCGTCGGAACGTCGAGCAGCTTGCCCGCCTCGGCCGGGAGGTCTACGACGGTCGAAAGCGGCGGTGCTGGACAGAGCAGCAGCTCGCCAGGCGCGTCGACCTGACCCGGCCCGTCGGCCGAATCGAGCACCACGACGCGGCTCTTCGCGTGGCGGCGTCACCGCTGATGCGGTGCGAGAATGGCCGTGCCCGCCCATGCACAACTTCAATCGGAGGTTCGCCCATGCCCGCCATCGCCCGCCACAAGGTCAGCGTCGTCGGCGCCGGGAACGTCGGCGCGACGGCCGCGCAGCGGATCGCGGAGGCCGGGCTGGCCGACGTCGTCCTGATCGACATCGTCGAGGGCCTGCCCCAGGGCAAGGGGCTCGACCTCGCGGAGGCCGCCCCGGTGGTCGGCCATGACGCGCGGGTGACGGGCACGAACGACTACGCCGACACGGCGGGCTCGGACGTCGTCGTGGTCACCTCCGGCCTCGCCCGGCAACCAGGGATGAGCCGCGACGACCTCCTGGCGAAGAACGCGGGGATCGTTCGGAGCGTCGTGGAGCAGGTCGCGGCGAACTCCCCCGACGCGATCCTGATCATCGTCACCAACCCGCTCGACGCGATGTGCCACGTCGCAAAGGACGCCTCGGGATTTCCGCGGGAACGGGTGATCGGGATGGCCGGTGTCCTCGACTCGGCCCGTTTCCGGACGTTCATCGCGGACGAGGTTGGAGTGAGCGTCGAGGACACCCACGCCTTCGTCCTCGGCGGCCACGGCGACACGATGGTCCCGCTGCCGCGCTACTCGACGGTCGCCGGGATCCCGATCACGGAGCTCCTGTCGGAGGACCGCGTGCGCGCACTCAGCGAGCGAACCGCCAACGGCGGCGCCGAGGTCGTGGCGCTCCTCAAGACCGGCTCGGCGTTCTACGCTCCGGCCGCCGCCGTCTTCGAGATGGTCGAGTCGATCCTGCTCGATCGAAAGCGCGTCCTGCCGTGCGCCGTCGAGCTCCAGGGCGAGTACGGCCAGACGGGGCTGTTCGTCGGCGTGCCGGTCGTGCTCGGCGCGGGCGGGATGGAGCGGGTCATCGAGATCCGCCTCACCGACGAGGAACAGGCCGCGTTCGACCGATCCGCCGGCGCCGTCCGCGAGCTCGTCGATGCCGTCCGCGCGTCAGCCTGACGCCGACCCTCCGAGTCCGCCGCTCGCGAGCGGGATCGGACGTTCGCAGAGGCGGACGCTGCCGGTTCGCCCGGCCCGGTAGTCGTAGCGGCGGCCGTCGGCCTCGAGCACGATCCACCAGCCGGGGACGAGGGCCTGGGTGTACGACCGGCCGGGCAGCGGACAACCGAGCGAGCCGTCCGACCAGACGACGGCCCGGCTGACAACCAGCTGGGCGGCATCCGCCGCGGCCCCAATTCGTGTGCGGAGGTCCGCCCTCGCGGCGTCGAGCAGGGCGGACGGCACCTCGGCGTCGCTCCCCGAGGGCGGCACGGACGCGATGCCGCCCGGGAGCGACGGCGGTCGCTCGAACGGCGGGCGCGTGCCGGACGGCGCCGGGGCGCCTGAGGCGGACGGGGATTCGCCCGCGGCTCCGCTCGGGCGGGGGCCGGCGGCCCCGCTGCAGCCGACGAGCACGGCCGCGACGACGACCGGCAGCACGACCGGTCCGAGGCCGCGTCGATCGATCACGTGCACATGATGTCCTCGCCGCCCCGCCGGCGCCAAGGCGCGGCCACCCCCGCGGGCTAGACTTCCGCCGTGCCCGCGACCGTCGCGCCGGCCGTCATCGCCCTCTCGTTCGATCCCGTTCTGTCGGTCGGTGGGTTGGCCGTCCGCTGGGAGACGATCGGGATCGCGGTCGCGATTCTCGTCGCGCTCGTCGCCGCGGCACGGGCCGTCGTCCGGACGCCGCTCCTGGGCGGTGGGGGCCGCCTCCGTCGCGACGACCTCCTGTTCATCGCCGTCGGCTCGACCGCCGGTGCCGTGGCCGGGGGACGGATCGGCTACGTCCTGCTCCGGCTCGACTTCTATCGAACCAACCCGAACGCGATCCTCGATCCGGCCTCGGGGGGTTTCGAGCTCTCGATCGGCCTCATCGGTGGCGTCCTCGCCGGGCTTACCGTCGCGGCGCTCCTCGAGGGCGGCGTTCGCCGCTGGGCCCACGCGGCCCCGATTCCGCTGCTGCTCGGACTGGCCGTCGGCAAGGCTGCGCTCGCCCTTGGTGGTACGGGCCAGGGCGCGCCGACGGACGTCTCGTGGGCGACGGCCTACACGGGACCCGGGCCGTGGGGCTCCCTCGCGCCGTCGGTGCCGTCCCACCCGGCCCAGCTCTACGAGGCCGCGGAGTACGTCATCGCCCTGCTCGTCGTCGCGCTGGCCAGCGGCGCCGAGCCCTTCCGGCGACGCGATGGCCGCCTCCTCTCGCTCGCCCTCGTGCTCGTGGCTCTCGTCCGGTTCGGCGTCGCATTCGCCTGGCGCGATCCCGGGTACGTCGGGCCCTTCCGGGCCGAGCACGCGCTGGCCGTCGGGCTGTTGGTCGTCGGGCTCGTCTCGTGGCCGGTCGCGGCACGCGCCGCCGCACGCCACCCATACGGTCCACCGCCCGAGGCGGAGCCATCCGCCTCCTGGCCCGAGCCCGGGATTGCCGGCCGCTGGCGCAAGACGCCGGACGGGCGCTGACGGCTTCGGGGCCGCCCCCGCGATATCGTTGAGGGCAGACCGAAGGAGATCGACATGACGCAGGTGGCAGAGCCGCGCGCCGACACGCGAGCGGCGCAGCAGACCCGGGAGCGGGTCGGACACTGGATCGACGGGCGCCGCGTGGCCGGCGCGTCCGGGCGCAGCGGCCCGGTCTACAACCCGGCGACCGGGGCCCACGCGCGCGACGTCGACTTCGCGTCGGTCGAGGAGATCGATGCTGCGGTCGCCGCGGCGAAGGCGGCGTTCCCGGGTTGGCGGTCGACGTCGATCTCGCGCCGAACGGAGATCCTGTTCCGGATCCGGAATCTCGTCGACGAGCACCGCCACGAGATCGCCGCCCTGCTCACCGCCGAGCATGGCAAGGTCACCTCGGACGCGCTCGGCGAGGTCGCCCGGGGCCTCGAGAACATCGAGTTCGCGACCGGAATCGCGCACCTGCTCAAGGGCAGCTTCACCGAGCAGGCGTCGACGAACGTGGACGTGTACCAGATCCGCCAGCCGCTCGGCGTCGTCGCCGGTATCACGCCGTTCAACTTCCCGGCGATGGTCCCGATGTGGATGTTCGCGAACGCCATCGCCTGCGGCAACACGTTCATCCTCAAGCCGTCCGAGAAGGACCCCTCGGCCTCGATCTACATCGCCGAGCTGCTCGAGCAGGCCGGTCTGCCCGACGGCGTGTTCAACGTCGTCCAGGGCGACAAGGTCGCCGTCGACAGGATCCTCGAGCACCCCGACATCGGCGCCGTGTCGTTCGTCGGCTCGACGCCGATCGCCCGCTACATCTACGAGACCGGCACGAAGAACGGCAAGCGCGTCCAGGCTCTCGGAGGCGCGAAGAACCATATGGTGGTCCTGCCCGATGCCGACGTCGACATGGCCGCCGACGCCTCGATCTCGGCCGGTTACGGCTCGGCCGGCGAGCGGTGCATGGCGATCGCCACGGTCGTGGCGGTCGGGGCGGCCGCGGATCCCCTCATCGACGCCATCAAGGCTCGCCTCGGGAAGGTGAAGATCGGTCCGGGCGACGATCCCGCCTCGGAGATGGGCCCGCTCGTCACGAAGCAGCACCGCGACAAGGTGGCCTCCTACCTCGACTCCGGCCGGGAGCAGGGCGCGACGATCGTGGCGGACGGACGCGACCATCCGCTCTACAAGGAAAGCGACGGCTTCTTCCTCGGCGTTTCGCTCGTCGACAACGTGACGCCGACGATGGACGCCTACCGGGACGAGATCTTCGGCCCGGTGCTGACGGTGGTCCGGGTCGACTCCTATGAGGAGGCCGTGCGCCTCATCAACGAGAACCCCTACGGCAACGGGACGGCGATCTTCACCCGCGACGGCGGGGCCGCCCGGCAGTTCCAGTTCGACGTCCAGGCCGGGATGGTCGGGATCAACGTCCCAATCCCGGTGCCGGTCGCCTACTACAGCTTCGGCGGCTGGAAGCAGTCCCTCTTCGGCGACCTCCACATGTACGGCCCGGAGGGCATCCAGTTCTACACGCGGGCGAAGGTGGTCACCTCGCGCTGGCCGGACCCCGGATCCTCCCAGATCGATCTCGGCTTCCCGCGCACACGCTGATGCCAAGCCGCAAGAGTTCGCGCGGGTCGCAAGCGAGGGGCCGACACGCCGGCTGAACGACGATCGGCCTCCCGGTGGCCCGAGCGACCGCCGGCCGTCGAACGGAGCCGCCAATGCTCTGGGCCATCATCGTCGTCCTGGTCGTGCTCTGGCTGCTCGGCTTCGCCGCGCACGTCGCGGGCGCCCTGATCCACCTCCTGCTCGTCCTGGCCGTCCTCGTCGTCCTCTATCAGCTTTTCGTGGGCCGCCGGAGCGCCTGAGGCGCGTCAGAGGCTCGCGCTGAGGATGTCGAGCAGCTCGGCGTCGGTCGGCTCGACGGGGTTCGTTCGCATCGAGCCGCCCCGGCCTGCGGCGACGATGCCGGGCAGCGCCTCGCGCGCCAGGCCCCACGATGCGAGCCCGCGCAGCTCCACGGTCGAGACGACGCCGCGGATCCATTCGACGAGCGCGACACGAGCCGCCGGCCCAGGCGTCGTCGGCGGCAGCCGGGCGAGCAGCCGCCCGAGCGTCGCGTAGCGCTCGAGCGCCGGGGAATCGGCGGCCCGTTCGTTCAGGGCGGCGAGGTTCACCTCGACGCCCGCGACCAGCATCGCCCCGCACGCGGCGCCGTGGGGGATCGGGATCGTGCCACCGAGCGGTGCCGCGAGACCATGGACGACTCCGAGGCCGGCGTTCGCGAGGCAGATGCCGGACATCAGGGCGGCGCAGGCCATCCCGGCCCGGGCCGTGCCGTCCCCGTTCGGGCCCGGTTCGCGCCAGAAGGCGACGAACGAGTCGCGCGCGGCAGCAAGGCCGCTCAGGGCGAGCGCATCGGTCACCGGAGATGCCCCGAGGGACACGAACGACTCGATGAGCTGGGTGATTGCATCGAGTCCGTTCGAGGCCACGACGTCGGTCGAGGCGCCGGCGAGGAGATCCGGATCGACGATCGCGTCCGCGGCCACGAGCCGCTCGTCGCGGAACGAGCGCTTGAAACCGTTCGGACCGATGCGCGAAAGGACCGCGTTCCGCGTCGCCTCGCTGCCGGTCCCGGCGGTCGTCGGCACGGCGACGAAGGGTACGGCCGGCCCCGGATAGGGGAGGCCGCGACCGACGAGCTCGAGATGGTCCAACACGCTGGTCCCCGTCCGCAGCAGGCCGGCGATCGCCTTGGCCGAGTCGACGGCCGCGCCGCCGCCGATCCCGACGACGACCTCGATCGCGGCGTCCCGGAACCGTCCGACGGCGGCGTCGACGACCTCGGGCGATGGCTCGCCGGCGACCGCGACCTCCCGATGCTCGACGCCACGTTCATCGAGCTCGCCGAGGAGCCACGGCCATCGTTCGGATTCGCGGAACGAACGAGCACCCGTGACGATGAGGGCACGCCACCCGTGCCGGGCGACGGTATCCGGCAGCTCCCGGACGCGACCCGGACCGAACGCGATCCGGGGGATCCGTCC
>DASXWX010000037.1:0-2760 GCA_036503395.1 Candidatus Limnocylindrales bacterium | reverse complement strand
CGTGGGCGTCGGCTCGAGGGTCGGCGTGGGCGTCGGCTCCAGGGTCGGCGTGGGCGTCGGCTCGAGAGTCGGCGTGGGCGTCGGCTCGAGAGTCGGCGTGGGCGTCGAGATCGCTTCCGTGCAGTTGAGCGAGTTCGACTTGCTCGACGAGATCGCCGTGCCGTCGAAGTTGACGGCGAAGACCGCGAGCACGCCGCCGGAACTCTCCGTGAACGCGCTCGTGACGTTGACCGTGTACGAATACGTTCCAGCATCGTGCACGGCGACGGTCGTGTAGTTGTCGGCCACGTTCTCCGCGGGAGTCGCGTTCGAGCCGTTGTTCGGGATGAGATAGATGACGACCGTCGAACCTGCATCGACGTCCTGGCTGAGCGTGAACGTGCCCGAGATCGACCCGACATTGTTCCCGCTGCAGGCCATTACCCCGTCTTTGTTGATCGTCGCGACACCTGCAGCCTCGGTGGCGTCGCCGCCAACGGTGACGTGAGAGGTTGTGCCGTCGTTCGGGGTGCCTGTCCCGTTGTCGCCTGGCCCAGCCGCGAACGCACCGGACGCGGTCGGCCCGAGCGCAGCCATTGCCAGCATCCCGACGACGGCCAGCCAGCCGACGAGCCGGAATGCTGAATACCGGGCGCGGGCGCCTGAATTCCTCCGCATGTTCGATAAGTCCTTCCCGTGAATCTGGTCGGGGCCCCCGAGTGAACGGCTGTCCGACCGAGTGACGGAGCGGATCATCGCGGGCAGTACGGGCGCCGTCCAGTACCTGCGTGTCAACGGAACCCTACGGAACCATACCTATTCGCCGACCCACGTCGTAATTCGTTGCGATCGAGCACCGCGGGTCATGGGACGGACGGATGCGCGCGCGAGGCCTCGGCGGGCCCGAACATGAATGGACGGGGCGTGCTCAGGCCAGCACGCCCCGTCCGGGTCTCGGGGGACCCCAACGTCGGGCCGACGGGTCGCCTCGCGGCGAGCGCCGCCGGTGGACCGCGCGTGTCGAGCGGATGACCGATCGAGGCGCGGGCCGGTGAAAGGACGCCAAACGTACTGAGTCGCGGCGAGCGCCACCACGTCACCCAACGCCCCGTGACTCCCCGGATCGCGAGCCAACCGGACCGAACCGACACGGCTTCCGGTGCGGGTTCGCACCGACCAGGTACCGGGTGCCGCCGGTACGAACCGCCGGCGATGTCTCGCCTCGCGACCCGGCCGCCACGATCGCTCGCCTACGATTGAGCCGTGGTGAGCCATCAGGCGTCGATCGACGAGGGCGACGCAACGCTGCGGGCCCGCGTCCGAACCGAGCTCCAGCGCGCGCTCGAAGCGAGCGTCGGGGCGTTCGTATCGGACGGCCAGGGCGACCTTCCGCGGGTGGAGGTCGAGCGGCCGACGAAGCCGGAGCACGGCGACCTCGCAACGAGCATCGCCCTCAGGCTGGCGCGACCACTGCGCCGGCCCCCGCTCGAGATCGCACGCGGGCTCGCCGACGCGGTCCGAACGACGGAGCTCGACGGGGATTCACCGATTGCCTCGGTCGACGTCGCCCCGCCGGGGTTCGTAAACGTCCGCGTTTCCGAGACCGCGATCGCCACGGTCGTGGAGCGCCTCGTCGCCGATCCCGCGCGCTGGGGCCGCCGCGACCGCGGCGGCGGCGCGCCTCACGTCGACATCGAGTTCGTGTCGGCCAACCCGACCGGGCCGCTCCACATCGGCAACGCGCGGGGCGCCTTCGTCGGCGACCTGCTCGCCAGGGTGCTCGACGCGGCCGGCGGCCGGACGACGCGCGAGTACTACTTCAACGACTTCGGGGCACAGGTGCGGAACCTCGGGCTGTCGGTCCTCGCGGTCCGAGCCGGCGAGCCGATCCCGGAGGACGGCTACCACGGCGACTACGTGGCCGACCTGGCTCGCGAGCTCCCCGACGACGTCGTCGCAGGCGCCGAGGCGGAGGGCGACGATGCCGGCTGGGTGGTCGGTCGGTGGGCGTCCGAGCGCGTCCGCGCCGGGATCGAGGCGTCGCTCGAGCGGCTCGGAGTCCACTTCGACGTCTGGCGGAGCGAGGGCAGCCTCCACGGCGGCGGCTGGGTCGACCGAGCAATCGGCCGGCTCCGCGAGCGCGGCCGCGTCTACGAGGAGGACGGGGCGACATGGTTCCGGTCGACCGAGTTCGGCGACGACAAGGACCGGGTCCTGATCCGATCGAACGGCGAGCCGACCTACTTCGCCGCCGACTGCGGTTACCTCCTCGAGAAGTTCGACCGCGACTTCGACGAGCTCGTCTACGTGTGGGGCTCCGACCACCACGGGACCGTGGCGCGACTGCTCGGCGCGGCCGAGGCGATGGGCTTCGAACGCTCGCGGGTGCGGGTGCTCCTGACGGGCTGGGTCCGCTTCGTCCGCGAGGGCGTCGAGGTCTCGATGTCGAAGCGGTCGGGCACGTTCATCACCCTCGACGAGCTGCTGTCCGAGGTGGGCGTCGACGCGGCGAGGTGGTTCTTCGCCTCACGCGGCGCGAATGTCGACATCGACTTCGACATCGAGCTGGCGAAGAAGCAGTCGAACGAGAACCCCGTCTACTACGTCCAGTACGCCCACGCCCGAATCGCCTCGATCGTCCGCAAGGCGACGGCCGAAGGGCTCGCGCCCGCCGAGTCGATCGACGGCCTCCTTGCCGGCGCCCCGGAGGCGATCCTCGCTCGGGTCATCGCCCGCTTTCCGGAGGTCGTCGAGGACGCCGCCGCCGCGCGTGAGACGCAC
>DASXWX010000036.1:0-5615 GCA_036503395.1 Candidatus Limnocylindrales bacterium | reverse complement strand
CGACGCGATCCTCATCGCCCTCCAATCGCTCGCGTTCCGGCCGCAGGTCGCGATCGAGGCCCTCGGCGTCCTGGCGGCCCGGCAGGCGACGGCGGCCGACGACTGGCGCGACGCCGAGCCCGGGAAGATCCTCCACGAGCTCCGGACCGGCGAGATGGCCCGTGACGGCGAGCTGCCGTTCACGCCGTACTTCGGCTCGATCGACGCGACGCCGCTGTGGCTGATTCTCCTGGGCGCGACCTACGACTGGACCGGCGACCCGGGCCTGCTCGACCGCTTCTGGCCGAACGCCCTCGCCGCCCTCGCGTGGATCGATCGCTTCGGCGACCGCGACGGCGACCTGTTCGTGGAATACATGCGCCGGTCGGATCGGGGGCTCGTCAACCAGGGCTGGAAGGACTCGGCGGACGCCGTCCGCGACCGCTCCGGCCGGCTCGCCCAGCCACCGATCGCGCTCGCCGAGGTCCAGGGCTACGTCTTCGACGCGAAGCGCCGGATGGCCCACCTGGCCGGTGTTCGGGGCGAGGCGGAGCTCGCGGCGAAGCTCGAGCGCGAGGCCGAGGCGCTCCGGGCCCGCTTCGAGGAGGCGTTTTGGATCGGTGACGTCGGCTACTACGCGATGGCTCTCGACGGCGACAAGCGCCAGGCCGACGCCATCGCCTCGAACGCGGGCCACTGCCTCTGGTCGGGGATCGTGGCGAAGGAGCGGGCGCAGCAGGTCGCCGATCGGCTGCTGGATCGCGACCTCTTCTCGGGCTGGGGCATCCGGACCTACGCCGCCCGCCAGCCCGGCTACAACCCGATCGGCTACCACACCGGGACGGTCTGGCCGCACGACACGTCGCTCGTGGCCGCCGGCCTCAAGCGGTACGGCTTCCACGACGAGGCGAACCTGCTCATCGGCCGCGTCCTCGAGGCCGCCCAGCAATTCCCGGCCTACCGGCTGCCCGAGCTGTTCTGCGGCTTCGAGCGCGACGACACGAGCGTCCCGGTGCCGTACCCGGTCGCGTGCTCGCCGCAGGGTTGGGCCGCCGGCTCGCCGCTCCTGTTCCTCCAGACGATGCTCGGCCTCGAGGCGCACGCCGACCGGGGCGAGCTCGAGCTGCGCCGACCCGAGCTCCCCGGCTGGCTCCGAAGCGTGCGGGTCACGAACCTGCGGGTCGGGGACGCGGTCGTCGATCTCCTGTTCCACACCTATCGCGGGACGACGAGCGCCGAGGTCCTGCGAAAGGTGGGCGACCTCTCCGTCACGATCCGGCTCTGACCGCCGGCGTGTCGAGCGTTCGGGAGCTCCTCGAACCGGCCGTCGCCCGCCTCCGCGCGTCCGGCTCCGAGACGGCCCGTCTCGACGCCGAGCTGCTCCTCGGGCACGTCCTCGGGATCGACCGCACGGGCCTCATTGCCCATCCGGACGCGCCCGTCGGGGACGGTCAGGCCGCCGCATTCGAGACCGATCTCGAACGTCGGGAGCGGGGAGAGCCCGTTGCCTACATCCGCGGCTTCAAGGAGTTCGCCGGGATCGCGCTGGCAGTCGACCGGCGTGTCCTGATCCCGCGCCCCGAGACGGAGCGACTCGTCGAGCTCGTCGAGACCGAGGTCGTCGATCGCCTGATCCGCGCACCACGCGAGGCCGGCAGCGGGCCGCTCCGGTTGGCCGACATCGGCACCGGCAGCGGTGCCGTCGCCATCGCCCTCGCGGTCTCGCTCCGCCGCCGGCGCATGCTCGAGGAGGTCGAGATCCTGGCGACCGACGTCTCCGAGGACGGGCTCGACGTCGCCCGGCTCAACGCCGTCGGCCACGGCGTGGCCGATCGTGTTCGGTTCGCGACCGGCGACCTCCTCGAGGCCGTGTCGGGCGGGCCCATCGACGTCCTCGCCGCCAACCTGCCCTACGTGCCGACGGCAGCCGTCGACGAGCTTCCGATTGCCGCGTCGTTCGAGCCCCGACCTGCGCTCGACGGAGGTCCCGACGGCCTCGCGGTGGTCCGGCGGCTGCTCGACGGCCTCACCGCGGTCCTTACCCCCGGCGGCGTGGCATTTCTCGAGATCGGCTCGGACCAGGCGGACGACGTCATGCTCGCGGCCGACGAGCGATTGCCGGGATGGGGAGGGCGGATCGAGCTCGACCTGTCGGGGCGGCCGCGCGTGGCCCGAATCGAGCGCGCCTCGATCGCCGAGGTCGCTCGTGGCTGAGGCCGCCCGTGGCTGAGCCCGCGACCCGACTCATTCCGGACGATGCCGCCGGCCGCGAGACCGCGATCGCGGCCCTCCGCGCCGGCGCGGTCGTCGGCCTGCCGACCGACACCGTCTATGGGATCGCCGTCGCCCTCGGCACGGCCGGCGGGGTGGAGCGGCTGTTCGCGGCCAAGGACCGACCGCCGGACAAGGCAATCATGGTGCTCGCCGACGGCACCGACCAGGTCGAGGCGGTCGTCGAGTGGCCACCCGCCGCCCGCGCCCTCGCGGCCCTCTGGCCGGGCGGGCTCACCCTCGTGCTGCCGCTTCGGCCGGGGGCGCCGATCCCCGCGGCGCTCACAGCCGGTACGCGAACCCTCGGAGTCAGGATCCCCGATCACCCGACGGCGCGAGCGCTCGCCCGGGCTCTCGGACCGCTTCCGACGACATCGGCGAACCGATCCGGCGCGCCCGCGGCGCTCGATGCGTCCGAGGTCGTCGCGGCGCTGTCCGGACGCGTCGCGCTCGTGATCGACGGCGGCCGAAGCCCGGGCGGAACCGCATCGACGGTCGTCGACTGCTCGGTCGCGCGGCCGACGATCCTTCGGCCCGGCGCGATCCCGACCGACCGGCTCGCCGCGATCCTCGAGGAATCCGGGATCGATCACGCGCTCGGGGCGATAGGCTGACGGGAGACGTCGGCGCGCGTCCCGGCGACGTGGAGGAGGTGGCGGCGATGACGGTCTCCCGCGCATCGCGGCTCGGCTGGGCCCCGATCTCGGCGGTCGATCCCGAGCTCTGGTCGGCGATGCTCGGCGAGCTGCGTCGCGAGCGCGACAAGATCGAGCTGATCGCCTCCGAGAACTACGCGTTCGCCGCCGTGATGGAGGCGCAGGGCTCGTGGCTCACGAACAAGTACGCCGAGGGCCTGCCCGGCAAACGCTATTACGGGGGCTGCGAGTTCGTCGACGTGGCCGAGCGGCTCGCCCAGGAGCGGGCCCTCGCACTCTTCCCCGGCGCCGAGCACGTCAACGTGCAGCCCCACTCCGGCGCCCAGGCCAACATGGCGGCCTATTACTCGGTGCTCGAGCCCGGCGACCGGATCCTCGGCATGAACCTCGCCCACGGCGGCCACCTGACCCACGGCTCGCCGGTGAACTTCTCGGGCAAGACCTACGAGGTCCACGCCTACGGGGTCGATCGTGAGTCGGAGCGGATCGACTACGACGCGCTCGAGCGCCAGGCGCGCGAGATCCGGCCGAAGGTGATCGTCGCCGGCGCGTCGGCCTACCCGCGGATAATCGACTTCGAGCGGTTCGCGACGATTGCCCACTCGGTCGACGCGCTGCTGTTCGTCGACATGGCCCACATCGCGGGCCTCGTGGCGGCCGGGCTCCACCCGTCGCCGTTCCCGCACGCCGATATCGTGACGACGACGACCCACAAGACCCTCCGCGGGCCGCGAGGCGGGCTCACCTTTTCGCGGTCCGACCTCCCCGACGGGATCGACCGGTCGCGCTTCCCGACGGTCAAGGGGACGCTGGCGCAGGCGATCGACAAGACCGTCTTCCCGGGCATCCAGGGGGGGCCGCTCATGCACGTGATCGCGGCCAAGGCGGTCGCCCTCCTCCTCGCCCTGGGCGACGACTTCAAGGCCGATCAGCGCCGCACGATCGAGAACGCCCGCGTCCTGGCCGAGTCGCTCGCGGCCGACGGTGCGCGGCTCGTCTCCGGCGGCACCGACAACCACCTGATGCTCGTGGACGTCACGCCCCTCGGGGTCACCGGCAGGGAGGCCGAGCACCTCCTCGACGAGATCGGGATCACCGTCAACAAGAACGCGATCCCGTTCGACCAGCTTCCGCCGAACACCGCCTCGGGGATCCGGGTCGGCACGCCCGCAACGACCACGCGCGGCTTCGGCGCGGACGAGATGCGGGCGATCGGCCGGCTGATCGTCGACGCGATCCGGACGCGGGCCGAGCCCGCAGAGCAGGCGCGCCTGGCCGCCGAGGTCGGCGAGATCTGCGCCCGCTTCCCGGTCCCGGGGCTGCCCGAGGCGTGACCCTCCTCGCCGACCTGGGCCCGACGCTTCCGTACGTCGTCGTCGCGTTCCTGTTCGCGGCGGGGATCGCATTCGTCGCCACGCCGCTCGTGCGGTTCATCGCGATCAAGCTCGAGATGGTGGACGAGCCCGACGCCCGTCGGGTCAACGTCCGGCCGGTGGCGCGCGGCGGTGGGATCGCGATCGTGGCCGCGTTCGTGCCGGTGGCGTTCGCGGTGCTGCTCGTCAACGACCGCGAGCACGTGATGACCCTGCCGGCGTCGCTCGACGGCCCGCAGCTCGTGGCGCTCCTGGCCGGCGGCGTCGCCGCCACGCTGCTCGGTCTCATCGACGACCTGCTCCAGGTCCGCGCGCGCTGGCAGCTCGCCAGCCAGCTGCTCCTCGCGGGCTGGGCCGCCGCGCTCGGGATCACCATCCCGTTCATCACGAACCCGATCGGCGCGGACTTCCGCCTCGACGGGATCGTGGCCGTGGTCTTCACGCTGTTCTGGATCGTCGGGATGATCAACGCGATCAACTTCATCGACGGCCTCGACGGGCTGTCATCGGGGATCGCCCTCATCGCCGCGGTGACGATCGGCGTGATCAGCGTCGAGAAGTTCAACCAGCCACTGATCACGGTCCTCTGCTTCACGCTCGCCGGCGCCCTCCTCGGGTTCCTGCGCTGGAATTTCCACCCGGCGGCGATCTTCGCCGGCACGAGTGGCACGATGTTCATCGGCTTCACGCTGGCCCTGCTGTCGATCGTGGGAACGGCCAAGGTGGCGATCGCGCTCCTCGTCCTCGGCGTGCCGATCATCGACACGTTCTGGATCATCGTCCGGCGGCTCATGACCGGACGTGCACCCTTCAGCCCGGACCGCGGCCATTTCCACCACCGGCTGCTCGACCTCGGTCTCTCGCACCGTCAGGCTGTGCTGCTCATTTACGCGCTCTGCATCGGGCTCGCGGTTCTCGCCTATGCGCTCTCCGGCCAGGGCCAGCTCTACGCGTTCCTCGGTGTCTTCTTCGGGCTCGGCATCATCGTGACGATCCTCGCCCGGCAGTCGTTCGACACGGGCCTCGAGGCGGAGTCCTACGAGCCCCACGAGGAGCCTGCCGCGACCGACGGCCCCGTGCTCGAGCCGGGCGGTGAGGCCAGGGACGCGCGTGCCGAACCGCCGATCGGCGCCCGGCCCGAGCTCGCCGACGGCCCGCGGGCACCGCGGCGCGACGTCCACCGCTGAGAGCGACGGCGATGCAACGGCCACCGGTCAGTCGCCCGACGCGCGTCGTGGTCGTCGGCGACCCGCTCCCTCGACGGGCCCGGCCGGGGCCGCGCGTCCCTCGGCTCGGGCTCGCCCGGGATGCGACTGCGGTCGACCTCATCGTCGGC
>DASXWX010000035.1:0-10495 GCA_036503395.1 Candidatus Limnocylindrales bacterium | reverse complement strand
TACGATCGCGGCCCCGGTCCACGACGGCCGGAGCGCAATCGTCGCCGCGGTCGAGCTCCGAGCCTCGGCGCTCCGACTGCCGGTCTCGCGGCTCCCGGAGCTCGCGGCCGCAGTCCGCGACGCCGCGGCCGCCGTGACGGGGCGGCTGGGAGGCAATCCGGCCTGACCGCCCGCTCGAATCGATCCCGTCGAGCGAGCGGTCCCGGCGACCCCCTACGCTAATCGGCGATGCTCGCCGCCCTCGAGAACCCGTTCACCGGCCAGGTCATGCCGCCGTGGGCGGAGCCCGCACTTCGCGTTCTCGTCGCCCTCGTGGTGACGGCCATCCTGTTTCGGCTCGTTCGCCTGGCGGTCCATTCAGTCGTCGGCCCGGTCTTCCGCCGCGAGGCGACGGAGGGAACCTCGCAGGATCTGACCGCGATCGAGCTCCGACGGCGGGAAGAGACCGTCGAGACGTTCGCAGTCAACGCGCTCCGGGTGCTCGTCGTCCTGATCGGGATCGTCTGGATCCTCAACGCGATCGGTCAGGACGTCGGCCCGGCCATCGCCGGTCTCGGTGTCGTCGGGATCGCCGTCGGGTTCGGCGCCCAGAGCCTCGTGCGCGACTACTTCACGGGCGCTCTCATTCTCATCGAGAACCAATACTCGAAGGGCGACGTCGTATCGATCGCGGGCGTCACCGGGACCGTCGAGGACTTCAGCCTCCGGCGGACCACCCTGCGCGACCTCGATGGCGTCGTCCACACGGTCCCGAACGGCCAGATCACCGTGACCTCGAACCGGACGAGGACGTGGGCGCGCGTCAACGAGAACATCACGGTGGCCTACGGCACCGACATCGAGCGGGCGACGATCATCGCGAACGAGGTGGGGGAGCGGCTGGCGGATGAACCCTCGTGGAAGGGTCGGATCCTCGAGCCGCCTCGGGTCGAGCGCGTCGAAGCCCTCGCGGAGTACGGCGTCACCCTCAAGATCCTGGGCTCGGTGAAGGCCGGCGAGCAGTGGTGGGTCGGTGGCGAGCTGCGCAAGCGGCTGCTCGCCTCCTTCCATGAGCAGGGGATCGAGATCCCGTCGCCGCGGCGCGTTCTCATCGCACACGAAGGCGGCGTCGCGCCCGTGCCATCCGGCCCGCCGAACGCCGCGGGCCCAACGGACGAGGAGCTCGCCGACTCGGTCGATTGAGGGAGCTTCCCGCGGCGACGGCCGCGCCCCGGTCGCCCCGCGGCACGGCCGTAGAATGATCGGACGATCCCACGACCCGCCCGAGAGGAGGAGCGATGAGCGTCGAGCCGACCGAGCGCCAGGCCGAGATCGAGAACCTCCTCGCCGAGCGCCGGACGTTCGCGCCCGACCCGGCCTTCGTCGCCGCGGCCAACGCCCGCGAAGACCTCTACGCCGAGGCAGACCGGGACTTCGAGGCCTTCTGGGCGAAGCTCGCGCGGGAGCGCCTCTCGTGGTCGAAGCCGTTCGAGAAGACGCTCGAGTGGGACCTGCCGTTCGCGAAGTGGTTCCTCGGCGGGCAGCTCAACGTCGCCTACAACTGCGTCGACCGCCACGTCGAGAACGGGCTCGGCGACAAGGTCGCCTACCACTGGATCGGGGAGCCGGGCGACACCCGGACGCTGACCTACGCGGACCTCAAGCGCGAGGTCTCGAAGACCGCGAACGCGCTCCTCGAGCTGGGTGTCCGGACCGGCGACCGGGTCGCGATCTACATGCCGATGATCCCCGAGCTGCCGATCGCGATGCTCGCCTGCGCCCGGATCGGCGCGCCGCACACGGTCGTCTTCGGCGGCTTCTCGGCCGAGTCCCTGTCGGGCCGGATCAACGACAGCGGGGCGAAGATCCTCATCACCGCCGACGGCGGCTGGCGGCGCGGGAAGAAGGTGCCGCTCAAGGCGGCGGCGGACCAGGCCGTCGCGGACAGCCCGACGATCGAGAAGGTCCTCGTCGCCCGCCGTCTCGGCGACGACTGCGCGATGACCGATGGTCGTGACGTCTGGTGGCACGACATCGTCGAGCGCCAGAGCGAGGAGCACGAGCCGGTCGCGGTCGACTCGGAGCACATGCTCTACCTGCTCTACACCTCGGGGACGACCGCGAAACCGAAGGGGATCCTCCACACGACGGCCGGCTATCTGCTCGGCACGTCGTACACCCACTGGGCCATCTTCAACATCAAGCCCGACGACGTGTACTGGTGCGCCGCGGACATCGGCTGGGTGACCGGGCACAGCTACATCGTCTACGGACCGCTCGCGAATGCGACGACAGGCGTCATGTACGAGGGCGCGCCCGACACGCCGGCGCCGGACCGCTGGTGGCAGATCGTCGAGGAGTACAAGGTCACCGTCCTCTACTGCGCGCCGACGGCCATCCGGGCATTCATGAAGCAGGGCGAGGAGTGGCCGGAGAAGCACGACCTGTCGTCGCTGCGGGTGCTCGGCAGCGTCGGCGAGCCGATCAACCCCGAGGCCTGGCTCTGGTACCAGCAGACGATCGGCGGTGGCCGGGCCCCGGTCGTGGATACGTGGTGGCAGACCGAGACGGGCATGATCATGATCACGCCGCTTCCGGGCGTGACGACCACGAAGCCGGGCTCTGCGACGTTCCCGTTCCCGGGGGTCGAGGCCGACGTCGTCGACAACGAGGGCCGGAGCGTGCCGCTGGGCGGCGGCGGCTACCTCGTCCTCAAGCGTCCATGGCCGTCGATGCTCCGCGGCATCTACGGCGACCCGGAGCGGTACGAGCAGACCTACTGGAGTCGGTTCCCGGGGATGTACTTCGCGGGCGACGGCGCGAAGCGCGACGAGGAGGGCTACTTCTGGCTCCTCGGGCGGGTCGACGACGTCATGAACGTCGCCGGCCACCGGATCAGCACGACCGAGGTCGAGTCGGCCCTCGTCGACCACAAGTCGGTCGCCGAATCGGCAGTCGTCGGCAAGAACGACCCGGTGACGGGTCAGGCGATCTTCGCCTTCGTCATCCTCAGGGGCAGCCAGGAGCCGAGTGACGGCCTCGCCGTCGAGCTCCGCCAGCACGTCGCCGAGGTGATCGGGCCGATCGCGCGGCCCAAGTTCCTGATGTTCGTCCCGGACCTGCCAAAGACGCGATCGGGGAAGATCATGCGACGGCTCCTCCGCGACATCGCCGAGGGCCGGGAACTCGGCGACGTGACCACGCTTGCCGACTCGACGGTCGTCGACACGATCCGCGACAACAGCGGCAAGGCCGAGGAGGACTAGTGCCGTTCGGTTTCCGGCGCCGGTCGCGAGACGCGGATGCCAGGGGGAAGGAGCCGAGCGACAGCGGGTCGCGCGCCGGACGCGTCCGGGGCGTTCCATTCGATGCCCTCACGGAGGAGTGGCGCCTCCGCGGCCAGATGGAGATCGCGGGGCGGCTCACCGATGCTCTCAATCGCCGCGAGCCGATCCCGATCCGGGACGTCGAATGGGCCCCGATCGACGCCTCCGCGCCGCCCGCGCCCGCGCCTGGCCTCCGAAGCATGGACCCATACGACGTCATCGTCGTGCTCGGTGGGGAAGGCTCGCAGCCGGCGGTGACCGACGCCGAGCGCACCGCCCACCGTGTCCACAAGATCGCCTACGACGTCGCGCTCGAGCTGCCGCCTGCTCGCGTCGTCGGCACCATCTACCTCTATCCGGGCTCGGACCCGGGACGGCTCCTCGACCGCGCCACCGAGATGTTCGTCGCCGTCACGGCGGCCGAGGTCTCGGTCGCGAGCCAGCGGATCGAAGGCGCGGCGGAGGTGGTCCTCATCAACCGCTCCTACCTTCGGGGCGTCGAGCAGATCGACCTGCGAACCGGCGAACGCCCGGCGCCCTTGCCGGGGCAGCCCCTCGGTGGCATCTCCTGGCAGGATCGGTCGCGCTGACGCCGCCGCCCGAAGCCGCAGCCACGATCGAGCGCCTGACCGAGCTCCCGGACGTCCTGACCGCCCGCCGCTCGGGCTGACGGGCATCCAAGGCGGAGACGGTCAGGCCCGAACGACTTCCTTCTGGCGCCCGAACAGCCTGAAGACCGCCTTCGGGGCGACCGCCGGTGCCGCGCCCGTCGCGCCGCCCGGGGCCACGTGCCCGGCGAGGGCCACGAAGTCCTCGCTCACGCGCTCCTTCGGGAACCGCTCGACGATCGTCCGGCCCTCGTTCGAGGACCGCACGAAGAGGAGCCCGCCCGAGCGGATGAGGGCCGCCGACGGCATGCCGACGGTCCGCTCCATGTCGGCGACCGAGACGCCGCTGTTGGCGCGGTTGACGACCATCGCCAGCTTCTCGCGGAAGCCGAGCTCGACCGCCACGTCGCGGAACTGGACGGCGGCCCGGAGCGCTGGCACGTCCGGCGTCACCGGCACGAGGATCCGGTCGACGACGGCGAAGATCGCCTTGTTGAGCTCGCTGTACGAGCGGTGAAGGTCGACGACCACGACGTCGAACCCGCGCCTGGCCGCCTGGAGGGCCGCCGCGACACGATCGGGAACGAGGACGTCGTTCTCGAGCGGGCTCGACGTGAGCGAGACGACCTTCATCCCGCTCGGGTGGTCCGACGCGAGCTCGATGAAGCTCTCGGACGGTCCGCCCTCGAGCTCGTCGCGCCAGCTGTCGACGACGGTCCGAACGTGCTCGAGCCCGAGCGACGTCGTGACGTGACCGGTGACGGTGTCGGCGTCGACGAGGAGGACCCTGAGCCCACGGTTCACCTGGAGCGCCGCGGCGAGGTTCGTCGCGATCGTCGTCTTGCCGACGCCGCCCTTCGGGTTGAAGATCGCGATCATCGTCGCGCGCCGGACCCATTCCGACGAGTCAACCGGACCCGACTGGAGAACCGGGCCGCTGCCGTCGTCGATGGTCTGGCCGCGGATGCACATCGCCTCCACGCGCCACCGGAGCGCCTCGGCGGAATAGGGCCGGGTGAAGTACTCATCGTCGATCGATCCGCCCCCGGTGGCGAGGCGGTCGAGCGCGTTGGGCGACACGACCATGAGCGCCGGGATGCTCCGCCCGCCGTCATGGAGGATCGCGTAGTACTCGAGGGAGCGGTCGAAGTTCGTCTCGCCGTCGAGGATCGCGACCGCCATGTCACGGCGCGACTCGACGAGCGCTTCGAGCTCGTCCGGGTGGTTGACCGTGATCGGCTCTACGCCGGCCTCACGGAGCTCGGCGACGACGAGCGGCGCCTCGTCCTCGGGCAGGGCGACGGCGACGGCAGGACGACCCACGTCTCGAACCTCTCCGCTCAGGCCTGGTCGGGATCGTGCGCGATCGCGCGAACGATGCCGTCGCCGGACTCGGTCACGCGGGCGCCGAAGCCCGGAAGCGCTGTGACGATGGCACCGACGTCGACCGACGGGTCATGCACGACCGCGAACACGAACTCACCGTCCGGGCCGGAGGTGACGCCGACCGACTCGATCCCGGGCGTTCGGCCCAGGTGGCGCTTGAACCCGGCGATGCTCGCAACGCTGATGAGGCCGCTGACGAAGGCGCGGGTCTCGGCGGAGGCGGCAGGCGGGGCGAGGTCCACAGTCGGAGCCGGCTCGGGCGATGCCGTCGGCGTCTCCGCGTCGTCCGTGACGAGGTCGGCCAGCCGGTTCGCCACCGTCTCGTCGGCAAGCTCCGGCATCGAGTCGTCGGCGGCCGGCAGATCCGCGCTCGCCTCGGCCTCGGCCGTGGCGAAATCGGCGATCCCCAGCGCCGCGAGGCGCGGGTCGTCGGTGCTCGTGTCGGTGGTGGCGGCCTCCGCCTCCCCGACGTGCTCCGGCGCAGGCTCTGAACCTTCGGGCGCCTCCTGGGCCTCGTGGGTCTCGGCTGCGGGGGCCGCGGAGGACTCGGATTCGGCGGCGCGGGCCGCCGCCTCGATGGCCGCGAACGCGGCCTCCTGATCGGACGGCGAGAGGTCGCCCGGCACTTCGTCGACGGACTGCACTTCGTCGACGGGCCGCATCTCGTCGACGGACTGCGTCTCGGGAGCGGTCTCCTCGACCGCCGGCTCCGGGTCGGGGGCAGGTTCCGTGACCTGGGCCTCCGGGATCTGTGGCGGCGCGAAGGTCGCACTGGCGACCGACCGATCGGACCCGGCATCGAACGCGGGCGGCTCGGGCAGGTTCGCGGCCAGCGCGGCGAAGCGCGTCGGGTCGGTCTCGCCGAGGAGGGACTCGAAGAAGATCGCCATCTGGCGCTCGAAACGGTCGACGGTGGAATGAACGCGTTCGATCTCGCGTTCGATCCGCGCCGCGTGGGCGTCGATCTCCTCGGTCAGGTCGGTCTTGCGGGAGGAGATTCGGTTCTCGGTCTCCTCGCGGATCCGCGCGATCTCCTGCTTGGACCAGTCGCGAATGCCGCTGATGTCCTCGTCCGCGCCCTTGCGGAGCTCCTCGGCCTCGGTGGCCGAGCGGGCATGGATCGACTCCACGTGCGACTTCGCCTCGAGCTGGAAGAGCTCGAGCGTCTCCTGGCGCTCCGCCTCCGCGGCGGCCTGCATCGCCTTCGTCAGGTCGGCCAGGAACTTGGTCGGCTTGCGGGCACCGGCACCGGAAGAGGCCGCGGCCGCCTCTGAGGCGGCAGGAACGGGCGCGCTCGGGCTCGCCGCGGGCGGTGCCGCGGGCGCCGCTGCCGCCGCCGGTCCGTCGGCCAGTTGCGCGAACGGCTGGGCGGTCGCTTCGGTCGCGTCGAGCTGCGCCATCGGATCGTGCGCGGGTTCGGGCATCGTGTCGTCGGAGGCGGTCGCCGACGCGCCGTTCGGCTCCGCGTCGCTCGACTCATCCCGACGCTCGCCGGCCCAGGGGAGCCGGAAGCCGGATCGAGATTCGGTGGTCGCCATCGGTGCGAGGTCCTCTCCAGGGCTGTCGGTCGAGACGGGTCGTGCGAGGCGTGGCCCGGGTTGGCCCCTTCGCCCCGACACCGGTCGGATGCCCACGAACCGGGCGATTCGAGTGCTGAGCGGATGCTGCATCCCGGGATCGGTCCGGTGGAGTCCGCAAGAGGTACCAGCATCGAGGCCCGGTGGTACCGTCGGCTGCCGGGACCCTCCTCGAGCGGCCTCGCGGGCGTCGGCCGGGCGCGGGGTAGGATCAGACTCGTGGAACCGCCGATCGTGCTCGCCCCACGTGCGGCCCGGGCCGCCGTCGAAGGCCTGCGACGCGAGCCGCCGCTGCCCCCCGAGCAGCCCGC
Source organism: Candidatus Limnocylindrales bacterium (assembly GCA_036503395.1). Classification (GTDB taxonomy): domain Bacteria; phylum Chloroflexota; class Limnocylindria; order Limnocylindrales; family CSP1-4; genus DASSHA01. The sequence continues at coordinate 3,308 of DASXWX010000035.1, read as the reverse complement.
CCCGAGCACGCCCGGGAACTCTCTCGAGCCGCGGGATCGGCTCGACCGGCCGGTCCGGGATCTCCGCATCTCGGTAACCGACCGCTGCAACTTCCGCTGCGTCTACTGCATGCCGCGAGAGATCTACGGCCGCGACTTCGCGTTCCTGCCGCGAGCCGAGCTCCTGTCGTTCGAGGAGATCGCCCGGGTCGCCTCCACGTTCGTGACGCTCGGCGTCGACAAGCTCCGTCTGACCGGCGGCGAGCCGCTCGTCCGGCGAGACCTGCCGCGGCTGGTGGCGCAGCTGGCGGCGCTCGAGCGGCGCGACGGCGGGCGAGTCGACCTGACGATGACGACGAACGGGGCGGCTCTCGCCTCGCTGGCGCGCCCGCTCGCCGAGGCCGGACTCGGACGGGTTACGGTCAGCCTCGACGCGCTCGACGACGCCACGTTCCGGCGGATGAACGACGTGGACTTCCCGGTGGCGCGCGTCCTCGACGGCATCGAGGCGGCGCGCGCGGCGGGCCTCGGCCCGATCAAGGTGAACGCGGTCGTCAGGCGAGGGCTCAACGAGCGGGAGATCGTGCCGCTGGCGCGGTGGGCGCGGGCCGAGGGCCTGATCGTTCGATACATCGAGTACATGGACGTCGGCCACTCGAATGGCTGGCGGCTCGACGACGTGGTCCCGGCCGAGGAGATCGTCGCGGCGATCGATCGCGAGCTGCCGCTCGAGCCGGTCGCGCCGAACTACCGCGGCGAGGTTGCCCGACGCTACCGGTTCGCCGACGGCAGCGGCGAGATCGGCGTCATCGCGTCCGTCACCGCGCCCTTCTGCGGCGACTGCACGCGGGCCCGCCTATCGGCCGACGGGACGCTCTACACCTGCCTCTTCTCCGGCGTTGGCTGGGACCTCCGTGGCCGGCTCCGCCAGGGAATCGACGATGAGAGCCTGGGGACGTTCGTGAAGCGGGTCTGGTCGAACCGCGACGATCGCTACAGCGAGGAGCGAACCGAGGCGACCGACGATCGCCTCCACGATCCCGCGCGGGTCGAGATGTTCGCGATGGGCGGGTAGGGCCGGACTGTTCGGCCTGCTCGGCCGCGTTCGCCCCGTCAACCTTGCTCGATCCGAGGCTTATCAACGGTTCGTCCACAGCCGTCGACAAAGTCGTGGACACCGAATCGGCGATCGGCGTGAACTTCGTGGATAAGCGCGTTGACCCTGCCAGGCAGGGGTCGTAACTTCGGTCCTGCCCGAAGGGGCCGTCAGAGACCCGGAGTCGCAGAGATCACATCAAGGCACTCCTTCCGGATGGCGGAGATCACATCAACGTCCTCCGGCGTGGCGGCTGCGATCACCTCAATGCCCCCGCTCTTCCGGTCGCTTCGGGCGCTTCGTTGCCCGCAACCCGCGCCCGAGTTCGTCGGTCGGCGCCTCGGTGCCGGTCCGTCCGGCTCTCGGCGTGGCGGGCGGAGCCCGGCGGGACGTGACCGGCATCCCGGTGTCGGTACTCCCGTCGGGCGCCTGAAGCCGCGGGCCTCCGAACCGTCTCTCCCCCTGGACGTGTGCCGCGAGGCCCGCATGGCCGCGTCCTTCGCCCTCCGACGCAGGTCCCGACCGTGACGACCCCCGAACCCATCCCCCCGGCCGCGTTGCCGGCACGTCTCGACTCGCTCGAGTCGGCGGTGCGGTCGCGGACGGCGCTCGTCCCCGTGGTCGGCATCGTGCTCGGGTCGGGGCTTGGTGGGCTCGCCGGCGACGTGACGGACGCCGTGTCGATCCCCTTCGGCGAGCTCCCCGGCTGGCCGCCGGCGAGCGCGCCCGGTCATGTCGGTGCGCTCATCCTCGGCCGCCTCGACGACGTGCCGGTCGTCCTCCTCCAGGGCCGGCTCCATCTCTACGAGGGTCATCCGGAAGGCCTCGTGATCCAGCCCGTGCTCCTGATGGCCCGGCTGGGCGCGCGGACCGTCGTCCTCACGAACGCCGCCGGCGGCGTGAACCCCGACTACGGCGCCGGCACGCTCATGATCATCGCCGACCACCTCAACCTGACCGGACGAACGCCGCTCATCGGCCCGAACGCGGAGACGATCGGCGAGCGCTTCCCCGACATGACGACTGCCTGGAGCCCTCGACTGCGGGGCCTGCTGCGGACGGCGGGCGCGGGCGAGGATGTCGCGCTCGAGGAAGGCGTCTACGCCGGCCTCCTGGGGCCCTCATACGAGACACCGGCCGAGGTCCGGATGCTCCGAACGCTCGGTGCCGACGCGGTCGGGATGTCGACCGTCCTGGAGGCGATCGCTGCGCGCTGGGCGGGAATCGAGATCGCGGGCATATCGCTCGTCACGAACCCCGGTGCCGGCTATACCGGCCAGCCGCTCACCCACGAGGAGGTCCTGGCTGCCGGCAACGAGGCCGCGCCACGCCTCACCCGCGTCGTCCGCCGGTTCGTCCGCGACGTGGCCGCGGCCGGTCGCTAGCCGCTTCGGGCCCGGCGCCGGCTAGCGAACCGGCAGCTCCCGGCCGGCGGAGCGCGCCGCCTTGGCCTTGTCGGCCCAGGCGGCGAGGACCTGATCCTTGTGCGGCCGGATCGGGCAGTGGCCGTCGCGGTTGTTCATCTCGTCGCAGTAGCCGAGCGGTACGCACTTCGGGGCCAGGAACGACCCGAGGAACGGCGAGACCTGGAAGACCTCGTGGCGGATCAGCTGGAAGAGGCGGCGGATCTCCCATTGCGCCATCGTGCAGAGCCGGAGTCCGGACATGTGGATGAGCGCCCGGAGGTTCGTCGTCATGACGAGATTCGTCCGGGTCGCGTTCGGGAAGACGAACCTGGCGTCCTCGCCGGGCACGCCCGCCGACAGCATCCGCCCGTACAGGTCGAGGGCGCCGTCGACCTGCTCCGCATAGCGCTCGCGGAGCGCGGGGTCGCCCTCGGCGATCGTGGCCGGGAGCATCGTCGCCGCGCCCTTGTACTTCACGTAGCGCTGGCTCTGCTGGTCGAACGCGACGCCGGCGCGGTGGCGGACGAGCTGGTGCGAGAGCGTCCGCGACACGCCGCTGATGCCGAACGTGAATACGACATGCTCGATCGTACTGCCGTGCCCTGACTCGATGACCCCGCCGATGAGCTTCTGCATCTTCGCCTCGTCGATCTCGCCGTCGATCGCGCGGCGGAAGATCTCCTGGGGCTCGAGCTCCGAGTAGCAGGTTCGGCAGGCGGTGTAGATGAGCGGCACGTAGTAGCGCTCGACGACGTCCTTGTTCGGGAAGAGGAGCGTCGCCTTCATCCCGAGGTCATGACGGCCGGGATTCCGGGGGATCGAGGAGC